>JBOHTC010000136.1:0-49243 GCA_050733495.1 Gemmatimonadaceae bacterium
AGCCGAAGCAGATGCACTTCTTCAAGAACATGGAAGGCACCGACTTCCTCCGGCTGTTATGCAACTCGAAGTGCCTGATCGGCAACTCGAGTGTCGGCGTGCGGGAGTGCTCATACCTCGGCGTTCCAGTCGTCAACATCGGCACCCGCCAAAACGGACGTGACCGCGGCGCCAACGTAATCGACGTGGACTACGATCGGGAATCGATCATTGGCGGGATCGAGAAGCATCTCTCCAATGGCACGTACCCGAGCGATCCGATTTACGGCGACGGGCACGCGGGTGAGCGTATTGCCGATCTTCTGGCGACGCAACCGCTGCACATCGAGAAGAGGCTCGCCTACTGATGCGTGTCCTGGGATTGATTCCAGCGCGTGGGGGCTCGAAGGGTGTCGCGCGCAAAAACGTGCGGGTGCTCTGCGGGAAGCCATTGCTGCAGTGGACTGCGGAGTCCGCGCTCAGCGCACGAACGCTGGACAGAGTGGTGTTGAGCACCGACGATGAGGAAATCGCATCAGTTGGACGCAGATGCGGCGTCGATGTGCCATTTCTTCGGCCGTCAGAGCTCGCGCGCGACGACACTCCGACGCTCCCTGTCGTTCAACACGCTTTGGAGGAGCTGGAGAAAGCAGGAGATCGATTCGATGCGGTGTGCCTGCTTCAGCCGACGAATCCGTTCCGCAGGTCGGTGGACATCGACGGCTGCGTCGAATTGCTTTCGCTGAGCTACGCGGACGCAGTTATGTCGGTGCTCCGAGTGCCGGCAGAATACAATCCGCACTGGGTGTATTTCCGCGCAGAAGATGGCTCGCTGAGATTGAGCACGGGTGAGGCGGAGCCAATTGCACGCCGACAACTTCTGCCGCCAGCGTTTCACCGCGACGGCTCGATCTACGTGACGAGGCGGAACGCGATCATGGAGCAGCGCAGCCTGTACGGGATGCGCGTACTCGGCTATGAAGTCGATCGAGCGCAGACGGTGAACATCGACACTCCGGCTGACTGGAATCGAGCAGAAGTGCTAATGCAGGAGCTCGTGTCATGAGTGGCGGGGCGCGCTGATCATGTGCGGAGTCGCGGGATTGTTCGGGCCGAGCTGGAACGCCGAGCAGCTTCAGGCGATGGTGGCGCATCAACGCCATCGTGGGCCGGATGGCCAAGGCGTACATCACGATGAAGCAAACTGTGCCGGACTTGGCCACAACCGCCTGAGCATTATCGATCTGTCGGACGCCGGCGCGCAGCCGATGTTCAGCTATGATGGGCGACTCGCCATTTCGTTCAACGGCGAGATCTACAACTACCTCGAACTGCGCGCGGAGCTGTCGAGCGCATACGAGTTTCGCAGCAAGTCGGATACAGAAGTCATTCTTGCGGCGTATGAGCGGTGGGGTGAAGGGTGCCTGGATCATTTCGTCGGGATGTTCGCGCTAATGATCTGGGACAAGAACGAGCGAAAGCTTTTCGCAGCGCGGGACCGGTTTGGTGTGAAGCCGCTGTACTTCCATCGCCGCTCGAATGGAGATCTCGCGCTTGCGAGCGAGCTGCGCGCATTTCGGGCGATTGGTCTCGCGACCGAGCCTGATCCGATTGCGTGGTCGACGTATCTGTCGACCGGCGTGCACGAGTACTCACCACGCACGTTCTGGCTCGGAGTCGAGAGTCTTCCGCCGGGACACAAGCTGACCTGGCAGAATGGGAAGACGATGATTTCCGGGTGGTACGACATCGCGGAAGCAAGCGGGAACGACTACGACGAACGTCCTGATTCTGAAGTGGAGTCGGAGTATCTCGCGCTTCTGGAAGAAAGTGTTCGGCTGCGGTTCCGGTCCGATGTTCCAGTCGGGATAAATCTCAGCGGCGGAGTCGACTCGTCGATTCTGCTCGGGATGGTGCACGCCATCGAGCGCGCGGAAAGCGAAGTATCAGTTTTTACTTTCGTGACGGGTGATTCGAGGTACGACGAGTTGCCGTGGGTGCGTCAGATGCTGGCGCGTACGAAGCATCCACTGGTGACGTGCAAGCTGACCGCGGAGATGGTACCGGAGCTAGCCAAGTCGGTGCAAGCGCACGAGGACGAGCCATTCGGAGGCATACCGACGCTCGCCTACGCGCGAATCTTCGAGGAAGCGAGGGCGCGTGGAGTCTACGTGCTGCTGGATGGCCAGGGAATGGACGAGCAGTGGGCGGGCTACGACTACTATAGATATGGCAACGGCGCGTCGGGTGGAGCGCTCGTTCAGGGGACATCGACTTCGCCAGTGCGCCCGGATTGCCTCAAGTCCGATTTCGCTGCATTGGCAGAGCCGTTCGAAGCTCCGAACAAGTTTCCCGATGTGCTGCGCAACCGCCAATACCGCGACGCCAGGTACACGAAGATTCCACGCGCACTGCGGTTCAACGATCGGGTATCGATGCGATCGTCGACGGAGCTTCGCGAGCCATTCCTGGATCATCGGCTGTTCGAGCTGGCGCTCAGACAGCCGCCGAGACGAAAGATTCAGTGCGATACAGGAAAGTGGATGCTCAGGCGGCTGGCGTTGCGTCTGGCGCCGGGCGATTTACTCGAGTCACCCAAGAGACCAGTGCAGACACCGCAGCGCGAGTGGCTCCGTGGTCCGCTCGCGGATTGGGCTGACCAGCGCATTGACGACGCAGTCGGCGTTGCGGGTGGGGATTGGCTCGATGCGAAGAAGGTGCGGAAGAACTGGACGGCGTTTCGGAAGGGAGAAGGAGATAACAGCGTTTTCGTTTGGCAATGGATCAACTTGGCACTCGCAGCGGCGACATGGGACTGAATGGAATGAGCAGCGATTTGGCAATAACAGTCGATCACCTTTCGAAGAGCTATAGGCTTCACGGGAGGAGACAGCGGTACAACACAATAAGAGATTCAATTATGGAGACTGTCGCGTCTCCATTTCGAAAGGCGCGGAATTCGCGCAACGGGCAGGCGAGAAAGACCGACAAGCATTTTCTTGCGTTGAACGATATCTCGTTCGAAATCCCACGTGGGGAAGCTGTCGGTGTCATGGGTCATAACGGCGCGGGCAAGAGCACGCTACTCAAGATCCTGTCCAGAATAACGGAGCCAAGCAGCGGGTCCGCAACCTTGTTCGGCCGCGTGGGATCTCTCCTGGAGGTAGGCACAGGATTCCATCTCGAGTTGAGCGGACGCGAGAACATCTATCTCAGTGGCGCAATCATCGGAATGAAGAAGGCCGAGATAGACAAGAATTTCGATGAGATCGTCGACTTCGCGGAAGTCGAGGAATTCATTGATACGCCGGTCAAGCACTACTCGAGTGGGATGCATCTGCGATTGGCATTCGCCGTCGCAGCTTATCTGCAACCGGAAATTCTGCTCATAGATGAAGTACTAGCCGTTGGCGACGCTCGATTTCAACGCAAGTGCCTTGGCAAAATGGATGACGTCGCTGCGAGCGGGCGGACAGTCCTTTTCGTGAGTCACAATCTCAGCGCGGTCAAGGAGTTGTGTCGGACAGGGATAGTATTGTCGCACGGGCAGCTGCTCATTCAGGCGCCGATCGTAGAAGCCATCGCAAAGTACACAGAGAGCACGCAGGAGCAGACGGTTGCGATAACTGGAGCAGGTTGGCGACGACTCGAAATGGTGGAACCCGCGAGTGAAAGGGATTGGATCGTCCAAGCCGGGAACCCGATGACATTCAGAGCGACGCTAGCATTAATGCCCGACTTCGGGCATGGCGCCGCCATATTGCTGATTCACGACTCAACGGGTGCGCTACTCGTTCATCAACGAGCGGAGTTTGATCGTCAAACGATTTCGGGTGCTCATTCGGATTGTCTGGAGGTCAGCGCGAGCCTCCCGCCCCTTTGGCTAGCACCTGGCCTGTATACCGTTCATTTCAAGTTTCTTGGAAGGTTAACACGAACGACTGATACCAAATACGTGTCAGAGCGCCGCATTCTTGACGTAAGGGGATGGTCCAAGGATCGAGCAAACGCTGCGCTCGCGCCAGCATGCAAGTGGTCACTCAAACCACTTGAGGTCGAACCTTCGCTAATCGCCGTCGGACTCTTCAAGTGAAGAGTACGCCTGCGTTGTCGGTTGTCCTGCCGGTGTACAATCAGGATCGGTACATCGGTGCAGCCGTTCAGAGCGTGCTCCGTCAGACTTTCCAGGATTTCGAGTTGTTGGTGGTTGATGACGGTTCAACGGATAGGACTCCGAAAATTCTAGACGCGATCGCAGATCCGCGCCTGAGAATCATTAAAAAGAAACACGCGGGATTCATCCAGGCATTAAGAACGGGGATACAGGAAGCTCGCGCGCCATGGGTCGCCCGCATGGATTCAGATGATGTTTCGTCCCCAAATCGGTTCGAGACCGAAATGGCTTTCTTGGCTAATCATCCTGAGTGTGTATTCGTCGGTTCTGTTTTTGGAATCGTCACACCAAACGATTACTTCCTTGCGCCAGTTGAGCGTTTTGATTGGCGAGTGTTAAGCGCGACGGATATTACGTGTGCCTCAGTATCGTTCGCAGACCCTTCGACGATTTTTTGTCGACGCACCGCCTTGCAATCTGGTCTATACGACGAAGCCTTCCCGAGGAACGAGACACCACTCTGGTATAAAATGCTTGCGCGTGGAAACGGGGTGGTAATTGGGGAGCCTCTCCACTATGTCCGCTGGCGACTGGGATCAATGTCCCGTGCCGATGTATTGAGAGGGTGGTTCGACAACCGAGACATTCGTCGGTTGTACCATCCCGAATCAAACCCACAACGCAGTCATCGTGTACTACCGCCTGAACAACGGGCGAGGGTTAACGCAGCTGCGAGATGCCAAAACTATTATCTACTCGCAGGAGATATTGCGGCGGCGCGCGAAGTCGCCAAGTCTGCGCTACGACAGAGACCACTAAGTAGTGAAGTATGGAAAATGTTGTTGCGGGGCCAGCTACGTCGACCGACGTTGCGTCGGGCCAAGTCCGCTAACTCTATTCCTTATCGAGCGGTCGCTGCGCCCTGGTGATGTTGGATTCCAAGCCCGGTTCTCCGACATTTCCAATGTGACGTGGCCCGCGACCCAGCCGTGAGGCCTAAGAAGCCTCACCGCGAAAGACTTGGCAAACACCGCGTGTTACATAATGCAACGGAGTGCCCACACTCCTGCAACACCTTGCCGACAAACGCCCTGGCAATTCAAGGCGCAAAGGCATGGCGGTTGGCTGTAATCCATTACTGGCCAATGACTTAGATCGATTTCCAGGCGATCGACAGTCGGAATAAAAGATGCCAACTGGCTCGCAGAAAGCATCCTTCGTTTTCCGATAAAAACCACGAGCATGAGCTACCCCCAGAGCGCTTCTCCAGCACTCCGGCAAACTATCGATTCGCGCTGCGCTCCAAATTCGCGCATCCGGCTGCTTTTTCTGAGCTCATCGCTGCTAACCGACCGAATGCTTCGGTACTCCTCGCTCATGTCCCAGGTCGGAAACTCAAATGTTCGCGTGTGGACTTCGGCGAATCCCGAATGTTATGAACCGGAGATTGGAGCGCACGCGGTCGTGGAGCGAATGCCGACCCTCAGGCCATTTCGGGAATTTCCTTACGCGTACCTGAGGCGCCTCAATGACTTCGCCTGGGACCGCCGACTCTTGCCGCCAAGTCGGGTGAGCATGATGAAGCACGTGAGAAGGAAGGCGCTGAGTCCGTTGATGCGCTCACTCGCCGTGCCGGCAGCGGCAATCGCAGCTGCGGGTCTCGAAGAGAGCTTCGAATCCTGGCTGGAGGGATTTCTGCTGGCTTATGAACGTAGTCCCGAAGCGACGAGACTGCTCAAGAAATACTCTCCGACTGTCGTTGTCACCACAGGTCCTCATCGCTTTGAAGAGCCTGCGATAGTGGCCTCAGCGAAGCGCCTCGGAATTCCGACGCTCGCCTTCATTACGTCGTGGGACAACATCACGACGAAAAATCGTATCCCGTTTCGTCATGACGGCTATCTGGTGTGGTCGGAGCAGATGAAAGATGAGCTCCTCCGATTCTATCCGTACATAAGTGATCGAACCGTATCGGTAGTCGGAGCGCCTCAATTCGATGTGTTCTTCCAGGAACGCTTTCAGGAATCCCGAGCGGAATTCTGCAACCGGTATGGGCTTCGGGCCGATCTGCCAATCGTTCTTTACGCTCTTGGTTCCCCCAACTTTCTGAAAGAGCATCACGGAGCTCTCGCACTTGGCAAGAGAGTCGAAGCAGGCGAGCTCGGGGATGTCCAGCTGTTAATCAGACCGCATCCGTTGTTCGACAGCGGCGAAGAGGCGAAGGTCTTCGCGAGCTTTGGTGTTCGCGTCCGCGTGCAGACAACAGGCGACCAGAATCTGCCGACAGCTCGTCGCGCCCAGAGAACCGAAGACATTGCTGACTGGGTGAACACATTCCGCCACGCCGATGCCGTAGTGAATCTCTCTTCAACGGCGACAGTGGATGCTGCGATTTGCGGCAAGCCGGTCGTAAATCTGGATTTCGACCCCGAACCTGGCCGCCCGAACGCAGAGCTCGTGCACGACGTGAATCACGTCTGGACTCATTTCAAGCCGATCGCCGAGTCGGGAGGAGTGCGGCTTGTTCGCTCGGTGGATGAGATGGTGATGGCGATTCGTGACTACCTAGAGAATCCACAGGCTGACGCTGAAAAGCGAAGCTGGATAGTGAATTACGTCTGTGGTCGGGTGGACGGAAAGGCAGGTGCTCGATTCGGTCGCGCTATCCTCGACTTTGCGAATCAGTGTAGCACACTCGGGGTCTTGCAGTGACCGCCAACGTCACCCTTGGGCGCGTGGCATACCAGGCAGGACGGGTTCATCGTAAAGCGATTGCGAACAATCTCGTCGGCCAGCCCAGGATCGTAACTGTCCTTCCAAGGGGCGAAGCGATCCGCAATTTCGTCCAAAGCGGGACACTCGATCTCGTCGCATCTGAGAGCGAGCTAACGCTGCTTACGGTTGCGCCGGATGCTGATTCGATAGCCTCACTCGGCCAAAGATACGATCACGTGTTGGAGCTGGCGGAGATGCCGGAACGTTATCCGGTGAGGATACTCCGTGAGCTGCTGGATCTTGCTCACGGTCGCCAACTCTGGTCGGCAGCGGCTCAGGAGCGCTGGCGGCTGCGCGATGCTGAGGCAACCACAAGCGGCAAGCGCATCAAGCGAATCGGAAAGAAGCTCGCGTGCATACCGTTCGCGACAAGGAAAGGCGTGCTTCGCCTCGAGCGTCTCGAACGCGCCGCGAGCAAGGCGTTTGCGCCAACTACTTGTTACGAGAAGTTATTCAAGGAACTCCGCCCGGGTCTCCTTTTCAATGGATCGCACGTCCACAGCAAGGTGGCAGTTCAGGCAGTGCAAGCTGCTCAATGGCTCGGTATTCCGACTGCGACCTTCATTTTCTCGTGGGACAATCTGACATCGCAGGGACGCATCCTTCCGGCCTACGATTACTATCTCGTTTGGAATGATGAAATAAAAAACCAGCTACTGAGGATTTATCCGCGGATATCTGCCGAGCGCGTATTCGTCACTGGTACCCCGCAGTTCGATTTCCATTTCTTTCGCGAATCGTATTGGTCACGCGCGGAGTACTGTCGGAAAGTAGGCGTAGGCGCTGATCGCCCGATCGTTCTGTACAGCACTGGTATGGCCGAGCACATGCCTGGCGAGCCTCTGATCGTTGAACAGATCGCTGACATGCTTTTGGAGATGCCTGATTTGGGGCGACCGCAATTACTGGTGCGGGTCTACCCAAAGGACAACACCGGTCGCTTCGAGGATCTCAGGCGTCGGCGTCCCGATATCCTGTTTCCGGAAGCAAGATGGATCTCCGGGTGGCTGACGCCGACCGAGAGCGACAATCAGATGCTCACGAACACACTTCGGCATGTTGATGTGGGCATCAACGTCGCGTCGACGATCTCTCTCGAGCTGTGCATGTTCGACAAGCCCGTGATCAACGTCGCGTATAATCCGCCCGGAATGCTGTCTGTACGGGTTCCATACGCTCGATACTACGAGTTCGATCATTATCGAGCCGTAGTGGAAAGTGGAGCGGTAGATGTATCGCGCAACCCCGAAGAAATGCGGAGCCAACTGCGTGGAGCTCTAACACGCCCGTCCATGCGTCGTGCGAAACGCCGCTCACTGATGCAACGGATGTTCGGTGATACTCTCGACGGCCGCTCGAGTGAACGAGTCGCGAAAGTTCTTCTCGACCTGGCTTTGACAACGGAAGCGTGCGATGCCTGAGACAATAGTTCGCACAGTGCCGACAATTTCGGTCGTAACTCCAACACTGGATCGCCCGGACGAAGTCCGGGCTCTTCTAATGAATCTGGCCCAGCAGACGCATCTGCCGTCAGAGCTGATTCTGGTTGATGCCGGACCGATCGGTATGGACCAAACACAGCATGTCGTGGAATCAATGAAGGGAAGGCTGCCCTACGAAGTCAATTACATTCGCCGCGGCGGTGGAACCGCAATTCAGCGCAACGTTGGTATTGATGCAGCACGGGGAACTTTCGTCGCGTTCATCGATGACGACATGGTTCTCGATCCAGATTTCTTCGCTCAGATCAGGGATGTGTTCGCGATCGACTCGCAAGGATCAGTCGGCGCAATCGCAGGCTACATCACAAACCAATATCTCAATCCGTCAAAATCTCCTCGCTGGCGGTTATACAAACGGCTTCGACTGTTCACAACCTACGAACCCGGCAGGTTTGACTTTAGGACGGGATATCCGATCAATCGATATTTGCAGCCCCCACATAATCAAATCAGGGAAATCGATTTGATGGGGGCCAATTGCGCTGTATGGCGGCGCCAGGTGTTCGATGGCGGGCTACGGTTCTCCCCGTTTTTTACCGACTACGGTGTGGTCGAAGATGCGCATCTTGCTCTGAGCGCGCGGCGTGTAGGCTGGAGCATTCTGGAAGTGGGGACCGCCAAATGTACACACTTACATTCGTCGCGGGGTCGTGTTAGCAAGCGTCGTGTCGCCCGGAAGACAGCGGTTAACTATCGCTTTTTGTTCGTCGACATTGTCCCTAGCCGAACGATTCAACAAGAGTTTCGGTTCTGGCGCGTGCAGCTTGTCGATCTCATCCGTCAAACGATGTGGGCCGCGCGCCATGGTCAGAAGGACAATTGGGCTGCGGTGCTGGGCAAGCTCGAAGGCATTATCGCCTCAATGCGCGTTCGTGCTGGCGCAGTGAGTCCTCCGTAACATGCGCCTCGCCGTAGTTTCGCACAAAGTCTGCTGGCCTAGCTCGAGTTCTCCGTCCGGTTACGCGACTGATGGAGGGTTTTCGTTTCAGATCGGAGCGATCTCTGAGCTGTTCGACGAAACGCACGTATTGGTACCAGTCCTTGAGAAACCGCGACCCGTCGGACAAGTCCTCCTGGTTGGCAACAAACTGTCGGTTGTGGAGCTTTCCGTACCCAAGGGTAGGAATTTCACTCGTAAGTTATTGCTACCATTCTGGCTGCTGAAAAACCTTGCAACGATCGTCAGGGAGATCAGGCGAGCAGACGCGGTGCATACGCCTATCCCGGGCGATGTTGGAACCTTTGGACTGCTCGTTGCGCTCGCGTTGCGGAAGCCGCTCTTTGTGCGGCATTGCGGGAATTGGTTTATCAGAAGGACCCTCGCTGAATATTTTTGGCGATGGCTCCTTGAGAACCGAGCGAGCGAACAGACGGTCGTTCTGGCTACGGGCGGGGACGTTGCCCCCCCTTCTAGAGACAACCCAGCCGTGCGATGGATCTTTTCGACCAGCCTCAGGGAAGCCGAGCTCACGGAATGCGCGACGGTGCGCACTGGATTTTATGGAACTGGTCCGAAACTGATTATTGCGGCCCGACAGGAGTGGGAGAAAGGTACGGCGGCGGTCATCGAAAGCCTGTCGCTTCTAGAGGTGCATTACCCCACAATTTCTCTGGACGTCGTTGGAGACGGAGACGCGCTATCGGAATTCAAAAACATCGCAGCGCAATCCGGTGTGGCAAACCGCGTACGCTTTCACGGGAAAGTCGACCACGCCGCGGTGATGGCATTGTTGAAGAATGCCGACCTCTTTTGCTTCCCGACGACTTCGTCGGAAGGTTTTCCAAAGGTAGTTGTCGAAGCTCTTGCGTGCGGTCTGCCCGTTGTCAGCACCCCTGTCTCAGTTCTCGGTCAGTTGATTGGCGCGGGTGGTGGAACCCTGCTTGAGAACGCATCACCAGTAGAAGTCGCGCGCGGAATCCGCTGGTGTCTAGCCGACACTCGACGGTATGAAGCCTTATCGTCCGCGGCCGTGGCTACCGCCGCGCAATACTCTCTGGAACGGTGGCGAGATACCATCGCCGCGGTTCTCACTTCTGGGTGGGGACCATTGAGCTCTCTCAATGCGTGAATTAACCGGACTTAGAATTTGCTTTGTCGCGGGAACCCTCGGGCAGGGCGGCGCGGAGCGGCAGCTGTATTACATGTTGCGTGCGCTCAAAGACAATGGAGCAGTGCCCAGAGTCCTTAGTCTTACTCGAGGTGAATATTGGGAAGATCGGATTAGAGCTCTCGGAATTCCGGTCACTTGGGTAGGTCAGACTCATTCGAGACTGCAACGACTTCGCGCGATCATCCGCGAAGTTCAGCGCGAACCGGCGGAGATTCTCCAAAGCCAACATTTCTATACCAACATCTACGTTGCCGCAGCAGCTCGATTCCTGGGAATCCGCGAAATAGGAGCCTTGCGTAGCGATGCGATCAATGAAGTTGGTGCGAACAGTGGCCCGCTTGGCTGGCTAAGTCTTCGTGCTCCAAGAGCTATTGCCGCGAATTCGAAACAAGCTATCGAGAACGCAGTAAGGCTTGGAATGACACGTAGCCGGCTGAATTTCCTGCCGAACGTTGTTGACACGTCGCAATTCGCGCCTGGTATGAGGCGCTCACGACAGCGCATAAGAGTTCTAACGATTGGCCGCATTGTCCCACAGAAAAGGCTTGACAGGTTCCTGCGGACGGTGGCTGCAGTGCAGAAGTGTGTGCCAGGTCGCGTACAGGGAGTGCTAGTCGGCGACGGTCCTGCGCGCGCTTCTCTAGAAAGCGGTGTTTTAGAAAGCGGGATGGCTCCAGAAAGTGTGGAGTTTCATGGCTTGCAGTCCGACGTGGCGGATTTTTACCACAACGCGGACGTGTTCCTCCTTACGTCCGATTGGGAGGGAACACCTAACGTTGTGCTCGAGGCAATGGCTTCAGGACTTCCGGTCGTCGCAACCCGTGTCGGCGGAGTATCTGCGCTTATTCGACATGGGGAAACAGGCTATCTCGTTGATCCGGAGAACGAAGCTTCGCTTGCCGATGCAGTAAGAGATCTCATCGAGGATCGCGAAAAACGAATCCAATTTGGTGATCGCGCCCGGCGGTTTGTCGAACAGCAACACGCCCTTCCAGCCCTAGCTGCCGAGCTTCGCCAGCTTTATAACCGCGTGCTCTCCGCCGAAAATGTCTTTGTACCGTCCTCGATTGAGGGTGCGAGCATTCGGGATGAACGACTACTTGTAGTTACAAGTGTCGTCCACTATCAGTATGCGGGCCGTTTGTGGGCGTATGGCCCTTATGCGATGGAAATTGATCACTGGGCAAAAATATTTCCGCAGCTAGTGATTGCAGCACCAAAGCGGAATGAAACCCCTCCTGCTGATTGTCTACCTATCGATGCGAGCGTCGGGATTTCCCCGCAACCCGAGGTTGGAGGCGCGGGACTCCGCGCGAAACTGGCACTGCTCGTGATGCTGCCCCATTCGATTTTACGACTGGGTGCCGCAATGCTGCGCGCCGACGCGATCCACGTACGCTGTCCCGGCAATCTTGGACTACTTGGCGTTGTGATGAGTCCGCTTTTTCGTCGCAAACGAGTTGCGAAATTCGCCGGACAATGGAGCGAGTTTGAAGGAGAAGCATGGACGGTGCGCCTACAAAGGCAGATCCTTCGCTCCGGTTGGTGGCGCGCGCCGGTGATGGTTTACACGGACAAGACTAATGAGCCAGCGCACGTCCTACCATTCTTCACGTCCGCGCTCTCGGCATCACAGATGACGAAAGCGCGTGGCGCTTCCATCTCTCGAGCGAATACCAGACCACTCAATGTTCTTTTTGCAGGTCGCTTGAGTGCTGCCAAAAACGTACACACCCTTCTCGACGCGATTGCCAAAATCAGGCATCATGATCTGCCAATGACTTGTACGATCGTCGGAGAGGGACCACAGCGTATGCTGCTGGAACAACGCGCCGAGACTCTTGGAATTCGCGATTACGTGCGATTTGCCGGCGGAATGACTCATGATGATGTGCTCGGTTGCTATGAAGTAGCTGATATACTTGTTCTGGCTTCTGAAACCGAGGGCTGGCCCAAGACACTTACTGAGGCAATGGCGTTCGGGCTGATTTGCATAGGCTCAAATCGGGGACTCGTTCCGAATATTCTGGCCGAAGGACGCGGGTTCACTGTAACACCGGGAGACTCAACCGCACTCGCGGACGTTCTACGTTTTGCTACGCAGATGTCCAATGAAGCCTTGCGGGAGATGCGTAGCCGTGCCACTGCGTGGGCAGGAAGCTTCACCTCTGAGCACTTCAAAGAGGCGTTGGAAAAGCTTCTCGAGGATCACTGGGGTTCGACTACGTCACGGGATGCAAGAGCGGGCCAGCTCAATCCTTCACGTGTTGGTGTAATGCACCTTACTGACACTCTGGAGATCGGTGGTGCGGAGCGAATGGCCGTCAGTCTTGCGAATTCCTTGTCGCGCTTGCGCTTCGAACCGCACCTTTGCACGACCCGTCGCGTTGGTCCGCTCGCCGATATGGTTGCACCTGATGTCGGTCGTCTGTCGCTCAACCGTCGGCGAACCCTTGACGCGAGCGCACTGAGGGAGCTCGTACGATACAATCAACGGCACAATATCAAGATTCTTCACGCACATGGGACCGCTGTTTTTGTTGCGGCGGTCGCGGCGTTATTCCGACCGCACCCGAAAATTGTCTGGCACATTCACTACGGTCGCCACGCCGCAGATCTCTCATCTGGCTGGCAGTATCGCGCGATAAAAAAGCATATAGGATGGTCGATAGCGGTAAGCGAAGCTCTCGCCGATTGGGCTGTCAAGACAATCGGAATGCCTTCGAACTCTGTGACATACATTCCGAATTTTTCATCCTATGCGAGGAAGGATCCAAGAGGATTGAATGCTAGCAACACGACCGAACTCCCCGGACAACAAGGGGCTCGAATTGTGTGCGTTGCCAACCTCGTTCCAGAAAAGGATCATATAACTCTCGTCGACGCTATGGAGCGTGTGATACGGGTGCATCCTTCCGCGCATCTGTTGCTTGTGGGAGGGGGCCGGAATACTGAGTGTGGCCGCGCAGTGGCGGAACGGATCGCCAATACAAAAATCGCCCAAAACGTATCGATGCTCGGACAGCGTCGCGATGTCGCAGAGATTCTGCTACAAGCCGACATCGGCGTCCTTAGCTCCAGGGTTGAAGGTTTGCCGCTCGCGCTCATCGAGTATGGTGAGGCTGGGCTCCCCGTGGTGGTTACTTCGGTGGGGCAGTGTGCTGATGTTGTCGATCAAGGGAGAGCCGGAATTGCTGTCCGGGCGGGCAACAGTGCCGAACTGGCTGACGGAATTGCGGCGCTCCTGCGGTCCGCCGATAGAAGGGCCGAACTTGGATCTGCACTCCGCGAGCGGGTTCGTCGGGAATTTAATGCCGACAATTGTGTCGATCGCATAGACGCGACTTACGAGAAGTTGCTGGCGGAAAGTCACATGACCGCGAAAGCTAGTCAATCACGGTACCAGCAACTGGCCCACACATGAGACCGTCGAAATCCACATCCCGTCAGCATGACACCTTGTCGGAAGCGGCGTACTTTGGCCCGGTAACGTTCTTCCTTTTGATTCATGTCCTTATCGGTGTTGCGTTAAGAACGTCACCTGCGGCCGCGGGCATTCATGCAGGAATTGTCCTCGGGATATCGATCTGGGCTGCGCTGCGATGGAGTCCGATAGCGGTCACCTGTTGTGCAGCGTACATCGTGGGAGCGGAAGTGCTTTGGCGGATGGCAAACGCGCCTATACCCTACGAGATGGGCAAGTATGCCGTGTCACTCGTGCTCCTGCTAGCACTGATTCGGATGGGACGTCGTGCCACATGGCGGCCAGACGCGCTGATCTACTTCCTGCTTCTTATCCCTTCAGCCGTGTTGCTCTTCGCAGACCGCGACCTCACAACACGCACACTGATGATGCGACTGAGCTTCAATCTGTCCGGACCGCTATGCCTATGCGTTAGCGTTTGGTTCTTCTCGCAGCAAGAGTTCCGAGCGAAGGATGTCCTTAAGATCTGTGTTGCGATGCTCGGACCCATTCTCTCCATCGCGGTGGTCACGATCATTGCTACACGAGGGGCAACCGACCTGAACTTTACGGGTGAATCAAACGTCGTTACAAGCGGCGGCTTTGGCCCCAATCAGGTTTCGGCTGTCTTGGGGCTGGGTGCATTGGTTGCTCTACTGCTCACGTTGAATCGTGAGGCCAGGTCGGGGCTTCGCCTCGTGGGCGGGAGTCTTGTGCTGCTGTTCGGAGTGCAGAGCGCGATGACTTTTTCTCGCGGTGGCTTATACGGTGCGGGGCTAGCACTCATGGTGGGGTTACCGTTTCTCTTAAGAGAGCGACGAGTAAGACATGTCCTGCTTCCTATGGGCATCGCAGTTACGATCATTGCAATCTGGGTTGTCCTGCCACAACTGCAGCAATTCACTGGTGGCAAACTCGCGGGCCGCTTTGACGATGTACAAACCACGAATCGTGGAGCACTAGTCATCGATGACATTCATGTCTGGGCTGAGCATCCGCTTTTGGGTGTAGGTCCTGGCAGAGTAGCTGATTTCCGAGGTGACATTGGCGGAGCGGGTCATACGGAATACACTCGTCTACTTGCAGAGCACGGAAGCCTAGGAGCTCTAGCGCTGATGACGCTGCTCCTTATGTCTCTTCGAATTCTATTGGATTCTTCCGAACGTCTGGGTCGAGGCTATCGCGTAATTTTTCTTGCTTGGGCAATGCTGTCGATGTTGCATGCTGCCATGCGTATCGCCGCCTTCGGCTTTGTCTATGGCTTAGCTAACGCAACATTTCACTTGGCCCGTATCCGCTCGACTGAAATTGATCGCGCTGCGGATCGTACCCCATTCTTCGAATGGCGAATGAGCCAGGTGTTAGAGTGACCACAGATCCTGTACATAATGTTCGGGCGCTAACAACTAATGACCTCTCAAGTGCTGCTCGTGTTCACTTGCTTGCCTTCCCTGATAGTGCCCTCACTCTTTTGGGCGCCGAAGCTGTCCGCAGGTATTATTCCTGGCAGCTCTTGGGCCCTCATGACGTGGTGGCGCTGTGTATCACCGAGAACGAGGAGCTGACTGCATTTTGTATCGGTGGGACTTTTGTCGGCGCTCTTCAGGGATTTCTTCGGAAGAATCAGCGATATCTTTGCTGGCGCCTAGTAACCCATCCTTGGCTTCTCATTCGAGGTCCAGTGAGCAATCAAATCGGCACAGCTGTTCGATCCCTTGTAAAATCCCTAAGAGCGAAGAAACGCAGCGTTGTTCAAATCCATCAAGGAACGCGTGCAACGTTCGGTATTTTGGCGATTGCGGTAGAACCAAGTAAAATGGGAACAGGTCAGGGAAAGTGCTTGATGAACTGCCTTGAACATTCCGCGAGGTTACGGCACTACTCAGGAATGCACTTAACAGTCAGTCCTGACAACAGCCGCGCAATCGATTTTTACGAACGGCTGGGTTGGAGCAGATACCCTGGATCCGACGGCCGCTGGATGGGCGCGATGAAAAAGAATTTGTCTCTCGAACTACTGGAGAGTGGCCACTACCCTAGACCGGCCAATACAAACCGGTCTAGGGCAGTCAGCACCACGACAACTACGACTTCTGAATGATAAATACGTTAAACTCACTTCCCGAGGACGGAGGGGGCGCTGTCATTCCCAATGGAGTGGGAGGCGTATACGACTTTAACGGAAGTGATATCGGCTGACCGGAATAGGTACCGCTAGCTACAGGTTGGCCGTAAAAGTCGTACACGTGATGAACTACGAACCTGTCGCCAGCTTTCAAGATCCCCGACACATCGACACTCGCCGATGACGCGCCATTCCAGTTCCAGACCGTGATGTTTGCACGGCCCGACTCATATCGATTGGGGCGGAGGATAACGTCTGTCCTCGAGAACGCACTCACTGAAAACGTGGAATTGGAATCCCACCCAGTAGCGGCTCGCCAATCGACGAGAGATGTTAAGCCTGTCGCAGAAACGGTATAGTTGTGATTAACGCCAGCCTCAAAAAAATTGAATGGGCCCGGTGTCGAAGTACCGGCAACCGTGTAGTAGTAGGAATTATTATTGATAGTATAGTTCGATTTAGCTACACCAGTGGGCATTCGCACGTTGAGCAGCCTTGGTCCGCTTGCATCGTAAGCGCTTTGACCACTCGCTAAGGTATTTCCGGTGAAAGTGAGACTTGGCCAAGTGTCGAACGAACTCGAACCCTGTGAGACATTATTGGTGAAGGAGATTGAGTGTGTCTCCACCGGGTCGCCCGTGATACCAAGCCGGAACGACCCCGTCTCCCCGTTTAGCTGATACAGAGAATTATGGTCAAAGGTGCTGTTCCCGGCCTCGGCTCCGCCTTCTTGATCAAGGTTTAGCTGATAGGGATAGCTTGCAAGTGCCGGCGCTCCCGCTAAGAAAACTGAATTCCCTTCGACGTGAAAATTGAGTAGATAACCGGCAGTCCCACCAATTTTTAAGCCAGTTGAAAAATTGTCGAAGATGACGTTATCAATAATCTCTTTGGTGGCGAGTTGATTTTGGAGGTAAAGTCCGTGTCCATGACCACGGTCGGGACCGACCCAGCCGTTGTCGTAGACCAACGTTCCATAAACTTCGAGGCCTTGAGCAGGAACTCCTGAGTATAGGCCATCCCCCATATCGTGGATGACGAGATTGATAATCTTGTTGAAGGGTCCGCTCACATAGACGGTTACCATGTTTCGCGGAAGATCAGCTGGTCGGGAGCCTGAATCGACAGCTACGCGTTGCGGATCTGAGTCAGTGACCTCAAAACCCCAGTAGTATGCATACTGTCCGTTAATATCGAAACGACCATCAACTGTAGCGCGTTCGCCCGGGAACTGACGTAGAATTACAGGCGCGTTAGCGGAGCCCGTAAGAGTACTAACAAAATTGCCTTTGTACGTCCCGCCATGCATCCAGATTGTATCGCCAGGCTGCACAATCCCAGGTTGTGCTAACGCCGTTGCTAGGTTCCAAGGATTCGCCGCGCTTCCATCACCAGTCTGACTGCCGTTGACCGTGACGAAGTAGCCTACATGCGGAGTGTTATCGATTGGCGGGGGAGCCGTAGTGTCGGAAGAACACCCAACTAGTACGGCTATAGCTGCAACTAAAAGCATTGATTTGCGCATTGAGCCCTCCGGAATGATCCGTTCGGCGGCTCGACTGGCTTGGCGCGCTCCTGATGCGGCGCTTTAGCCTCGTAGCTTTGCGTCCCCGCCTTTCGACGGGTTTGCCATTATCGCGGCCACTGAGGGCCTAGCGATCTCTACCTAATGGTCCGGTAGTGTATTAAAGACGGGTGCTGTGTGTAGCCAGTAACGCTACTATATAGTAGTGCCTCGCTACGTTTGGTCAACAGGATTTTGCGAACAATACCCGAATCTCATGAAAGTTCATGGACTTGGATGCTAGAGTCCCCGAAACGCGACCGTCCACAATCCTCATGGTTGGTACTCACCTGCCGCCGTCAGCAGGAAGCAGATCTGTAGGCGAAGGGCTGGCTGAACAACTGCAGAAGCTGGGCTTCGACCTTCAACTCGTGTCCCGGCGGCGCTCGAGGATGCGCCGAGTTGCAGATATGCTCTTCACAGTCTGGAGAGCGAGATCCACCTACGATCTGATTCAGCTTGACATCTATAGTGGAGCTGCATTCTCCTGGGCCGAGTGGGTCTCGACGCTCGCGCACCGATTGGGGAAGCCGATAGTGATGGTGCTCCATGGCGGAAATCTGCCTGCATTTGCGCGCCAGCATCCGCGGCGCATCACGCGACTATTTTCCCGCGCCGTCAGAATAATCGCACCCTCGAATTATCTCGCGGACGCGTTGGGGAGTTTCGACCATGATATTGTCGTCATTCCGAATCCGCTCGATCTCAACGGACACCAATTCAGGCGACGTGACAAGCCCAAACCACGGCTGATCTGGCTGCGCACGTTTCATCGCATCTACGATCCTCTGCTCGCCATTCAAGTGCTGGCCCGCATAAAATCGAAATATTCCGACGCTCACCTGACGATGATTGGGCCAGACAAGGATGGCACGCTCGCAAAGGCGCGTAATGAGGCGAAGCGACTCGGAGTTCTTGACCAAATCACCTTCACCGGCGGAATCCCGAAATCCGATGTTCCGCGTATCCTCTCCACAGGCGACATTTTTCTCAATACGACAACGATCGATAACTCGCCGGTGAGCGTGCTCGAGGCAATGGCCAGCGGATTGGATGTAGTCAGCACGAACGTCGGAGGGATGACTTACCTGGTCGAGAACGAACGGGATGGTCTCCTCGTGCCACCGGGAGACGTCGAAGCGATGACCGCGGCTGTAGTTCGCCTGCTCGAGGAGCTTGGACTGGCTCCTCGCCTCTCGGAGAACGGAAGAAAGAAGGCGGAGCTGCATAGCTGGGACGCAGTGCTTCCAAAATGGGAAGCGATATTCGCTGAAGTGGCACGCGATCAAATCAACACCCATGCGTGACTCACTACTAAAGCGCTACCACCAGCTTCCGCCATTCCTCAAATCCATAGCGGCGAGTGCGCGTGGAAGTTATCTGCGCGCCTGGAGGTACGGCCCACGGACGGATGAACTCTGCGAGGCAGCGCTGGCGCGCGAACACTGGACACCACGCGAGTGGCAGGAGTGGCAGGAGGAAAAACTTGCGCGGCTGCTGCATCGGGCTGTCACGCATGTGCCTTATTACCGTGACTATTGGGCGAAGCGCCGGCAACTCGGGGACAAAGCTTCGCCAGACATTCTCACGAATTGGCCGCTCCTCGAAAAGGAAGCGCTTCGGAAGAATCCGGAAGCATTTGTGGCGGACGATCGATCCACGTCACGGATGTTTCACGATCACACCAGCGGAACGAGCGGCAAATCGCTGGACCTCTGGCTCGCTCGTGGGACCGTGCAGAACTGGTACGCGTTGTTCGAGGCGCGGTGCAGGCGATGGAACGGTGTATCGAGACACGATCGCTGGGCAATAATTGGAGGCCAGCTCGTCGCGGCGGTAGAACAGGATGCACCACCATTCTGGGTATGGAATGCGGCGCTTCACCAGTTATACCTGTCGGCGTACCATCTCGCGCCCCGATACATAAGAAGTTACGCGGATGCCCTTCGCAACTATAGAATCCGATATCTGCTTGGATATCCGTCAGCGATCCATGCAATTGCGCGCGGAATTCTGGACCAGCAGATCGCATCGCCAGAGCTGAAAGTCGTGCTGACGAACGCCGAGCCACTGCTGCCGCGACAACGCGCGGAAATAAGTGAGGCGTTCGGCTGCCCGGTGCGAGAGACTTACGGAATGGCAGAAATCGCATCTGCGGCAAGCGAGTGCGAACACGGCAGAATGCATTTGTGGCCAGAGGCAGGTGTGCTCGAAACGATTCCAGGAACTTCCGATAAAGCGAGCGGTGAATTCCTCTGCACGGGACTCCTCAATGCCGATATGCCGTTGATTCGATATCGCGTCGGAGATCGCGGTGAGATCTCGCCGGCTAATTCGCCTTGCGAATGTGGGCGAACGCTACCAGTGCTTGCGTCGATCGATGGGCGCACCGACGATACTCTTTACACTTCTGACGGCCGCATGATAGGAAGACTGGATCCCGTGTTCAAATCGCGCCTGCCGATTTACGAAGCCCAGATAGTGCAGGAAGCATTGGACAGAATTCGAGTCCGCTACATACCTGTGGCAGGCTTCACGAGCGCCGATGGTCTGTCGCTCAAAGAACGCATTCGTGAGCGCATGGGACCGGTCAACGTCGTGTTGGACGAAGTGACTGAAATTCCCCGTACAGCAAACGGAAAGTTTCGCGCGGTCATTTGCCAGCTCTCGGCGGAAGAGCGAAAGAGAATCCAGACGTGAGCGCACTGCCTCGAGTATCGATTGTTGTTCCATGCCGTAACGAACGGCGGTACATGGCCGAGTGCCTAGACTCGATCCGACTGAATGACTATGCTGCCGGTTCTGTGGAGGTAATTGTCGTCGACGGAGCGAGCGACGACGGTACACGGGAAATTGTCGAGACCTGGGTTCAACAGTGGCCGAGGGTCAGATGTTTGGACAACCCTACGGGGACGACGCCCGCAGCTCTGAACATCGGCATTCGTAGCGCGACCGGTGAAATCATCATGCGCATGGACGCGCATTGTCATTATCCCCGTGATTACATCAGCAAGCTCGTGCAATGGCTGGGTCAATCTGGCGCCGACAACGTCGGTGGAGTATGCCGTACTCTGCCTGGCTCTCAGTCTTCGATGGCGCGCGCAATCGCGATCGCGCTTTCGCATCCACTGGGCGTTGGCAATTCGCGTTTCCGGATCGGGACGAAAGGCGCGCGCTGGGTGGACACCGTGCCGTTCGGTTGTTATCGCCGCGATGTATTCGAGCGGATCGGATTATTCGACGAAGAGCTCGTGAGGAATCAGGACGACGAGCTCAATCAACGGCTGCTGAAAAGTGGCGGCAGGATTCTTCTTGTTCCGGATGTCACGGTGGACTATTACGCACGAGTTTCGATCGCGAAAGTCGCGCGCATGTATTACCAGTATGGATACTTCAAGCCGCTCGTGGCCAGGAAGCTCGGACGTATCGGCACGTTCCGTCAGATTGTGCCAGCCGCATTTCTGTTCGCACTCGTAGCCTCTCTCGTACTCGGGATCTGGTTCTACTCGGCCAGGTTCGTCTTTGCCGGAATTGTTGGCGTTTACCTGGGGAGCCTGCTGGTAGCAAGTGTGGCGAGCGCCTTTAAAAATGATTCAAAAACGGCCGCGCTTCTCCCCGCAGTTTTTTCTGTGCTTCACTTCAGCTATGGCTGGGGATCCCTTCGCGGAATGGCTCATTTTCTCTTTCGACGGCTTCCCGTGCAAGCGACGCCGAGGAGTATTCCCGTTTCGAGATAGGCTCGGGCCGCGCGACCGGCGCTTCTCCAAAGAGTGGTTTTCTCCGCCTTCGTGCGACCCCGCGACATTCCTGTGGGGAGGGTGCCACAAACTGAAACACCACTCACGCCCTGCGCTTAAGGAAGAGCTAGTTAAGTCTTGGCATCCCAATGACTTACACTAGGCAGTCGAGCGCCCTATGCGAGCACGAGCGATGCGTTGCCATGGCTACCGGAACGACCCGTTTGAGTCGTCTTCCGAGACGCCGCAGCCACTGAGAAAGGCTCGTGACCGCACCTGTCGAAGCCAGGTCTCCAAAAAACCAAACTGTAACGCTGTGGCCGGGGAAACTCGACTTCCCCGCGCGGCAGGTGCCCACTCGGCATCGGGCGACGTTCCTCCCTTTCTCCCCACCCGTTCTCGGTGAAGAGGAGATCGCGGCGGTCGTAGATACGCTCAGATCAGAGTGGATTACCACCGGTCCCAAGACGCGACAATTCGCGACTGAGTTCGCCGAGTACATGGGTGCGATCGACGCGCTGCCGCTGAACTCCTGTACGGCGGGACTTCACACCGCGCTCGTCACTGCCGGTGTTTGCGCCGGCGACGAGGTGATCACGACGCCGATGACGTTTGCGGCATCGGTCAACGTCATCGAGCACGTCGGCGCAATGCCGGTGATGGTCGACGTCGAGTCTGACACGCTCAACATAGATCCTGGGCTCGTGGAAAAAGCAGTGAGCGCCCGGACACGGGCGATCATCGCGGTGCACTACGCGGGGCATCCCGCCGAGCTGGAGCGACTTCGGAAAATCGCCTGGCGGTACAATCTCGTTTTGATCGAGGACGCAGCGCACGCGCTGCCGGCGAAGTACAAGGGTGTGAACATCGGTGCCGGTCCGAATCCCGTGGCGTTCAGCTTCTACGCAACGAAGAATCTGACGACTGCTGAAGGTGGCATGCTCACTGGAGAGAGCAGCTTCATCGAGAAGGCGCGCGTCGTGAGCCTGCATGGAATGAGTCGCGACGCATGGAAGCGATACGCAAAGGGCGGAAGCTGGCGGTACGACATCATGACGCCGGGCTTCAAGTACAACATGACGGACATCGCTGCCGCTATCGGTATTTGCCAGCTGAGGAAGCTGGATGGATTTCAGGAACGCCGGCGACAGATCGTCAACGCTTACACCGAGGCGTTCTCTGAATGTGACGCGCTCGAGGTACCGGTCGAAAGGAGTGAGGTAGAGCACGCGTGGCATCTCTATGTTCTGCGACTTCACTCAGAGCGGCTGGCGATAACGCGCGACCAGTTCATCGAAGAGATGACGAAGCGAAACATCGCGACGTCGGTGCATTTCATCCCGATACATCTGCACCCCTACTATCGCGACAAGTACAAGCTCCTGCCTGACAGATTCCCGGTTGCCGTCGACAACTTCTCACGGATGCTAAGTCTTCCGCTCAACCCGGGCATGAGCGACGACGATGTCCTGGATGTGATCGACGCCGTCCTCGACATCGTGCGCGTGCACCAGCGGTGACGCTGGGCAAGAGAAGCTTCGATCTGGCCACGAGTATATCTGGCCTCGCGGTGCTGTCCCCCCTGATGCTAGTGATCGCGATCCTGGTAAAGTCAGAAGACGGCGGGAGTGTATTCTTCAGGCAGGAGCGAATTGGGCGCGGCGGACGTCCGTTCAGGATGTGGAAGTTTCGGACGATGATTCCCGATGCCCCTGCGGCTGGACTACCTCTCACGACGGCCGGCGACACGCGCATTACGCGAATAGGCAGCTGGCTTCGCGAGCACAAGCTCGACGAGCTGCCGCAGTTACTCAACGTAATCCGGGGAGAGATGACACTGGTAGGCCCGCGCCCCGAAGTGCGAAAATACGTCGACATGTACACGTCGGAGCAGAGAAGCGTCCTCGCCCTGGATCCAGGAATCACTGATCCAGCATCGATCCTCTTCGCCGACGAGGGTGCGTTACTCGCCGAGCACTCGGATCCCGAACGATTCTATATAGAGCGGGTCGTTCCCGAGAAAATTCGCATTAACCTCGAATACGCAGATCGGGCCACTTGTCTGAGCGACCTTACTGTGGTACTTGAAACGATTGCCAAAATGATTCCATCCCCAGGTCACGCCGAAAGGCAAAGCGCTTACCGCTATGAACCCGGGCGAGTCGACTAACAAAAGGCCTTAGCTGTCCTCCGCCACCTCGAACGAAGTCGCTTCGCATCCAGAACAGTTAGCCTGTCCACGGCGTTGAAGGTGTGAGTCGCCACAAGATTAGGCTCCCAGTCAGGCAGGATTCGCGAAACTTCGATCTCCTCATAGTGTTCGAGATCCAGTCGAACCATTCTGTTAACGATAATGCTTCCGCCATATCGAGTGGAGCAATCCTGGGCGGGTCGAAAAAACTGTCCGTCGCGTGTGAAGATTCGACCAGCAGACCGAGCGTTACCAGCGTCCGATTTTATCGGATTACGTCGATGCGGCAACCACGGGCCGAGCGGTGTATCTGCGTAGTAGATGTGCAATTCGTCGCAGCTGGAGGTGCCTGGCAGCGCGATGTTGACGAACATCCACCAACGACCGTCGAAGCAGTGAAGGGTCGCGTCTACAGCGTTCACATCGCGTAGAAGTACGCGATCAAACTCCCATTTATAGGGGAATTCCACAGCGCGGTACAGTTCAACTGTTTTGTTAGCCGCGCTTTCGGGAACTAGGAAGTATTGATCGTTCCAATGAAATACGAAGGGGTATGAAAGATGATAGTCGCGCTCAAGCACCTTTGTGGGCGACCCTGCGTTTCCGGAGTCATCTATTTCAAGAACGGATAGAAATCCTCTCCGTCTCGCGAACAGGCATTCTTCGAAAAACACGTAATAACCGCCTTTCTTTCTGACTACGAACGGGTCCGCCCAAAAACGGTCTGCGGGCGGCATGATCGATTTGATTCGCCGTGGATCGGATAGGGGATTAGCGGTATTCACGAGCCCCTGAACATGATAAGCTAGAAACCATTGCTCAGTCGCGACAAGACGGCGGAAACGCGATCCAAGATGCCGTTTTAGCAGACCAAGGATCCCGCAAAGCATTTCGAAGTTTGTCGGAAATCCACGGAGTGCTTTCTTGCGGTTAGACCGGTTACTAACATTGTGAATTTCTTCCTTCAGCGCAGACGGCCCAACTTCGTAGAGGTCGCGCAACTTCCGAGGTACGAAGGCGGATGCTTTCCAAAGCGCATTAGATTGATTGCGCCGCATAGACAGCGGATGCGTCCTAGTCGAGGAACGATAAATAATTCGGTCGCCGTTGCGATCTGACGATAGGATGTAAAGGGCTGAACCCGTTAACGGACGCCGCTCGATGACCTCCCAGAATCCCACCGGACCGTTCGCGAGTGGAGAATCGTCGTTTCCGTGGTATGCCCACACACCATGTTTTGCGATTGTGAGTGCCTTGCCTTCGAGCGTACGAGCTCCGAAATGAAGCGCGACATCCAGATTTTGTCCGAGGATTTGTCGCAGTTCCCGATTGCTGATTGGCTTGTCGATCGGCGTCGCAAGGCGAATTCTTGAGCAGAGGCTGACCAACGGAGAGAGATTCTCAGGAGCAAGGGGATCTTGCTCCATCGGAAAGAACAGCGCGTCGGCCTTCGCGTAAAGCGAGTAGAGCAGGTGAGTGCGATTTGTCTGCAGTGACTTGCCAATGATTGCACTGCTCTCAGTGCCAGAGGGATCCAAAACGACGGCAACAATTTCACTGTTTGACGACCGCTGGATATCATTGACAATGTTCCAGATCCAGCGCGGCTGCGTTAGCGAGTCCACGACGAGGCCGACGCGCAGTCGATTCGTAGGACGCATTTCGGAAACAAGAGAAGAACCGGGGCTTATACTCCGATCCTTAGCATGGCTCTGACTTACCCGAATAGGAATCGCTGCCTTCATGGACGCCGAGTTAGCCCTATTTCGCGGTGTACTCGTAGCTCGGGTAATAGCTGCCATACTGCCGAGCACGATCATCCGGGTCATTGAGCACTACGCCCGCAACATGTGCTCCCACGGCCGAGAGCTGGCGCATGGCCTCAACCGCTGCAACCGCGGCGGTGTGACCGGCTCTCACGACTAGCAACACCGCGTCGGCACTCACACTGAGAATCGTTGAGTCTGCGAGCGCGAGGATCGGCGAGCAGTCCAGGACCACGAGATCGAATTCGTGCGTCATCTCGCGGAGCATCGCACCCATCCTCTCGGTGCCGGCAATGTCGCTGCCATTCTGTGGCGGCTTACCCGCTGTCATAAGAGACAGCCCGGGAATCCCGGTCGGCCGGATTACGTCTGCTGGGTGCATTCCCTCGAGAATTACTTCCGACACTCCGGGAGATGCAGGCAACTGAAAAATGCTGCTCAATTTGCCGAACATGTCGCAGTCAACGAGCAACACCCGATGTCTCTGGTTAGCAAGAGTGATGGCAAGGTTTGACGCAATCGAGGTCTTGCCGTCTCCTTCGGCCGGACTAGTTACGAGAATTCTGCGGACCGATTTTCCCGTCGGCGAATAGATCAAGCTGGTGCTGAGATGACGGAAAGCTTCAGCGCCAGGAGCGCGAGAGTGTATCACAGAGGTAAGCGCTACCTTCCGACGCCTAGTCGTAGCCGTGGGCTTACCGTTTGTGAGGGCGGTGAGGGGGGAGGCCCCGCCTTTGTGGTCGCCGTTCGACTCGATCTTCGGGATCGTTCCAAGGACAGGAATGCGGAGCGATCCTTCGATGTCGTCGCGCCGCTTCACCGTGCGATCGGCCGCTTCCAGAAGTAAAGCAATTCCACCGCCGAGGAGAAATCCGAGGAACAGAGCAAAAGCGACGAACCGCCGATTGCTTGACTGCGAGCCGGTAGCACGCGTAGCCAAGTCCACAATCTCGACCTGCCCGAGCTCGGCAGCCTCCGCGATCCGTGCCTGTTGATACTCAGTCCGCAGCGTAGCGCCCTGATCACGCAACGCTTCCGCGGTCTGCTGCAGGCGCGTCTCCGTCGCCTCGGCCGCTGGGAGTTGGTCCAACGTGCTCGCGTCCCTGGTTTTCACTTCATCCAGCGCCTGCACTCTCGAGTCGAGGAGAGTCAGATACGATCTCGTGGCGGAAAGCAGATCCGACTGCGTGGATGCGATCAGAGTATCGAAGCGCTGAACTTCGGGATGCGTCGCCGCCCTACCAGAAGGTCCGCTAACCATTTCGGTTCGTGCGCGCTGGTACTCCAGAAGCTTGCGATAAAGGTCTGGAACAGGTGAGCGGTCACTGATCTCGGGAGCGGTAGCAAGCATGCTGAGCGCGGATTTTCGAGCGGCGTCGTCACCTGTCTCGAACTTATTCAAGAGGGACCGTACCATCTTTCGGTCGCCGTCCAACTCCTCTCTTCGTGTATCGAGGGCGACGATGGCGCTTTGCTGCGCCTTGAACTTGTCTTGGGAGCTATAGGCATGCTGCTCGTTTCTGAACGTGCTCAGCGCGCGATCCGCTTCAGCGAGCTGGGCGTCAGTGCGCGCCAGTTGGTCCTCTATGAAAACCCGGCGGCGATGCAGCTGCTGCTGCGCCATCTGGGTATCAATTGTCTGATATGCCTTTGCAACGCGATTCACGACTGCTTTTGCAGTCGCTCTATCGTCGCTGGAATAGCTGATGTCGATAAGGTTGGTTTGCTTCCGGGGCGTCGCATCGAGGTCGAATATTAAACGGTCGACCGCACGATCCCGCGACGTGACAACGATCGATCCCTGTACGACGTCGAGCGGCTTACGGGTCACAATAAAATGGACTCCGCCCAAACTCGCCGGCTGACCATAGGGGATGACGTTACCGCTAGCAGATCCAATGCTTGTGCCACGTGACCTAAATGTGACCGGGATTCGCGCGGTGCTGACGCCGTCGTCAAGAGCTACATCCGAGAGGGTGGAATTGGAAAATCCGATGGCGTTCACTCGAAGGCCCAGCGGCTCGCTGTCGACTACCACGTAGGCGACGCCGCGGCTTCTGATGATCTCCACCTCTGAGAGCGTCATATACATCGCCGGCACGCGATCCTCGTTGTCTTTGACAAGGTCGCCAGCCAATGAATTGTGTGAATCGAGCAGCTGTACGACCGCAGTCGCGTGAAAAACGCGCGGCTGATGCCGAGCCTGATACCATGCAGCCACGCCGGCGCTAATCGTCAAAAGTGCCACCAGCCACCAGCGACGGCGAAGGGCGGTTACAAGTCGCGAAATATCTACGGGTGAGCCGCCCTCTTCCGAAGAAGGAGCTGGTAGCGGTGCTGAATAAATCCACCGATTGCCGCCGCCCGTTGGCGACGGCTGTTGGGATGGGACGAGCTGATTCATGGGTTAGGGGTCGTGTCCTCAGCGGCGACTGATTATCAGGACCGCAACGGAGATAAGCGACGCACCAATTCCCACGAACGGAGTAATGTTGCCGATAAGGTTGCGTTGCGCGCCGATGCTGATGTGGTCGCCGGACTGAATTGGCTGCGCTCCCGTGGTGCTTGACGCATCGGCCAGTCTGACGGGAATCTTGCTCACGCCACGCGACAACGTGATCGCATTGTTGTTGGCGCGCTCGGTAGTTCCGCCCGCAGAACTTTCGATTGCGTCGCGGACAGTGGTTTCCGGCGAAAGGAAGAAAACGCCAGGCTTGGCGACTTCTCCGCTGATCGTGACTTTGAAGAGCGCCTCAACCTCGAGCTGCGGTTCCTTCTGAAACTTCCGCAGGAATGAAGCGACTCTCTCCTTCAGGCTCGAGACCGGTACGCCGACGACCGTAATCTGATTGTAGAGCGGATGCTTGAGGGTGCCATCGGGGGCCACCTCGAATTCACCGGAGAGATCTTTGTCGTCGCTCAGAACAGTAATTCGGACGTGGTCACCCGGATGAAGGACAGATCCCTGAGGAACGTTCGCCGGCACGACGGAATCCCGGCCGGGAGCGGCCAGGAAAACAAGTAGTGCGCTCTTGAGAAGGATGGAGAAATACATCTTGTGCACGGGAAAGGTGAACGTCATCGACGAGCTACGCAGCACGCCTTCGGCAGCGCTTGATGCACCCAGCGTGCTTGCTGTCCAAGCGATTTGTCGGATTGGTAAACCGTTTCAGGACTTGCGGTTGCGTGAGGTGAGATGTTCGGCTGCGATGAACATGTAGACAGGCTGTAGCAGCACCGCTACACATCTTTCTCAGGACGTCACACGCCCTGAATGCGTGTCAGTTCCGCGCGGGAGTGGATAGGAGAAGACTTGCCCAATATTTCGACCACGAACCCCGCGATGTCACTGCAGCTCGGCCCTCTCGCGACGGCCGATCCTCGGGACGAAGAGCGAGAACGATCCACGGCCGAGCGGTACCGTGTCCACTCCAGCGAGGCATGATTGCGGTCAGCCACATCAGACGACGGAGGGAAACTGACGGACAATTCGGTCCCGACGGGACCAAGACCAATGCGAGATGCCGGTCCAGTGCGCGCATCATAAACCCCGGTACCGGAGGGCGTAAGCGCGACATCACGGCGTCCGGGATGCCGACCCCCATCAGCTGATTAGCGAGCCTGAATGTCCAGTAACAGCTGGTGAGTGCGTGATGGTTTTCCGCGAGCGCGACGAAACGCTCCCAGTCGAAGGCGGGATCAGCGGTGATCCGTTGAACATCCCTGAATGCGCGCCAGCCTCCCTGACGAAACAGGTGCGCCCAACTGAAGTGAGTGCACGTATGCAAAAGAAGAAATGCTGAATCGGGCACACGCACCATCGTTTCGCCAAATGGAATCGCGCGACACGACTTGAGCACTGCGTCGGTTGCAATGTCAAAAGGGGATCCGAAGGGCATTACGCTGGTATGAATCTCAAGGCTCGCAAGTCCATTCGGATCGAGGAGCGCCGGCAAGTGATGAAGGTGCGAGAAATCACCATCGAGTTGCTTGTCTGCGCGCCAGACCCAGCCCGCGGATAGCAGCGCATCAACCGCACCCCGTGCGTTGGCACTCGTTACCAGCATGTCCAAATCGATCATCGGGCGCTCAACAAAAGATCCATACACTGAGCACCCCAGCGCGGCGCCTTTGAGCAAAGCGTAGTCAATACCCGCGCGGTCGAGTGCGGCGGTAGACCTGGTCGTGAGCTGCTCGAGGTACACCATCTGGAAATCAACGACTCTAGCGAGCTTCTTGAGGTGTGCCTCGGCTCCGGAGGGAACGCGGTCGGGCGCGATGCTCCTGATGCGACGCCAGAGTAGGGGTGCGGCTTTTTCTCTGTCGGCGATTCGGCAGACCTCTATCCAGTCCAGGTCGTGAGCCAGCAGGTCACGGATTGCGGAGTTGTTCTCAGGTCCGCCCGCGGCAAGAAAAAGAAGCCGCGTCTCTGGCGTCAATAGCGACAAGAGCATCTTCGAGAGTCGACTCTAGTAGTAACCGAGTGTTCCTGTCCGACGCGCGTACCGCATCGATATACCGAAGATCCACGTGCTCACGGCGAGTAGAACCGCGGTCATAGCGAGGAGGATCGCGACGTCACGACCAACCGAGAATAGCGATGCACCTTCCAGCATTACCCTCCGCAACGCGCGCAAACCGTAAGTGAGCGGTATGAATCCGGAGATATGCTGTAGCCACGACGGGACTACTTTGGCCGGATAATAGACGCCGCCCAACAGAGTGGACAGGATCATCACTCCTGCAGCGATAGGCCCGGTGGTGCGAAAGGCCAGATACGCAGCTGCCGAGAACAATCCTATCGGCACGTAAGCGAGAACGATCAGAAGGAGAAGCACCGCCGCAACCGGCACCTGGTGCCAGGCTATCGATGCTCCAAGAACCCATGCTGCCACCAGCATCAGGCTTGCTCTAAAAAACGTCCAGAGGAACGAATATGCCATCATGCCGAGGAGCATTACTGGCATGCTCGTCGGAGTTCCAAGCACCGCTTCCATCGTTCCACTGTTGATGGAGGAAGTGATCGCGTCGGGAAGTCCTTTCACCGCCAGCGGGATAAAGGAGAATGTCAGCGTGCCGACCAGGACAAATGCGAAATATTGTTGACTTTCGCCCTGGATCACGTGAGCCATCATCGGCTGCAGCGCTTTGGCTATGAAGTAGACGGGAATCACGGAGCCGATCACGCCGATGACCGAGAGAACCATGCTCACGCGATAGCTGCTGGCATTCAACCAGCTAGAGCGGATGAAGGCAGCGATGGCTCTCACGATTCCGAATCGGTGCGCGACTGAACTACTCGCTCAATGAGCTCCGCGAGCGCCATGCTCTTTTGCTCGAACCGAGCGACGTCGACCCCAGAAGCAATGAGACATTCAAGTACTCCCGCGGCCTGGCTCATCTCGCCTGGAATTGCGAATCGAACGCATGACCATCCTTCGCTATCCGCCGGCAGCGTGTCGAGGAGTCTTGCACGGCCCTCGGCGTCGAGCATGAGGAAAGCAGGGTGGTGGGGATTCCTTGTCCAAATGCAGAAAATCTGGTCACCGAACCGGCGCGCCAACTCGTCCGTGCGTCCGACAGCGAGCAATCTGCCTCGATCCAGAATCGCGACGCGGTCGCAGAGCTCCATTGCCTCTTCACTGTTGTGGGTAGCAAGCATGACCGTGCAGCCCTGACGATCGACGATCTCGTTGCGCAGGAACTCGCGGAATCCACGAGCCGAGATTGGGTCGAGACTTCGGGTCGGCTCGTCGAGGAGCAGTATTTTCGGATGCGAGAGGAGCGCGCGGGCGATGAGAAGGCGCTGTCTCATTCCCGTGGAGAACATCGCGACAATTCGCACTCCAACGTCCTCTAGTTGCACCGCACGCAGTACTTCCTCGATTCGCGTCGTCCGCTCGACGCCGTGCATCCCGTGAAGAGACGCGAAAAGACGCAGATTCTCGGTCGCCGAAAGCCGCCAGAACAGACTTCGATCGGTGGCGAGAACGCACGCCACCAGTCGGCGCACCTGAGCGGCTTCCTTGACGACGTCGTGGCCAAGTATGCTGGCCGTTCCCTCGGTAGGAGTGATGGAGGCCATCAATGTCTTGAAGAGCGTCGTCTTGCCGGCGCCATTTGGCCCAAGCACTCCGAAGAACTCGCCGGCCTTTACATCGCAGCGCACATCCTGGAGTACGCGTAGATGCCGGACCGCGAAGGGGTGACGCAGGACCTCGTCCCAGCGGCGTCGCTCAGGGAAAGTCTTGGAAATACCGTCGATGCGAATCGCCGGCGCCCCAGTCGCGGAAAAGCGAGCGGTTGGGAGCGATGTCGGAATCAGCCTGGCGGCGAGCGTCATACTGCGAGCAGCTCGGGGCGAAACGGTGCCCCGTGCCATTCGAGCAGCTGGTCCACCACGCCATCCAGGTGCTCGAGGTTGCGCGCGACTTCGAGGTGGAACACCGGAACTTCTTTCGCCAGCGATGTCGCACGATCCAAAAGGAGCAGCGCTTCGGTTGCGCCGAGCAAGGTTGCAATCCTGTTGTGAGTAATGAGCTCGATCGCTGCCTTGCGGGGCGACAGGTTCGTGCGCTTGAGGACGCGTGCTCCAGGAGTAAAAGCTACAGGGCAGAGTACGTAGATCGCTGACAGCGGAGCTTTGCTCAGCATGACGCAGTCGTCGTCGAGCCCATCGATGACGTGCTTGCCATCTACACCCCGGCGGCTTTGGAAATCTCCGGTGAGCAGTCTTTCCGCCGAATCATCTCGCAGTCGCAATCCGAAGATTCCCGGCAGCGCCATAGGTCGCGGGCGCAACTCGATTACGAGCATGTCGTCCGTCACCAAGTGCGAGCCTGCTCTCAGTAGAGCAGAAGCGAGGGTTGACTTGCCGTAGCCTTTGGGTGCAAGAAATCCAATAACCCCATCGCGCAGCTTGACCGCGCTGCCGTGGAGACATAGAGCGCCCTCGGCATGCAGTGCAATAGCCATGACTCGATTTGCAATATCGTACCGGAGCGACTCGTATTCCGCTGCCGGAAGTGGCGCGCAAGTGATCTGCGAGCCATCGCGCGACACATCGTACTCCCCGGTGCAGGAGTGACTCAATCTGAAGTTTTTATCGTTCTTTCTCAGCCTGATCGCGCACGGCGGATTCAGCATCTCGCCGATTACGTCGCCCTCTCTCTCGGTTGCGTCGGATGTGAGACGCAGGGTCCACCTCGGAGTTGCGCCGACAGCGGGCCGGAGATCGGAAAAGGGTAAGTCCGACCGAAGGCATTCGCCGAAAATCGAATAGTCAGGCATGAGTAGTTAAGAGCGGGGGAATGCCGGGAGCCCCCATGGAGGCCTCCCGGCAAAAGCGCTTAGAGAGACGCGAGGCACGTAATAAGATCGGTGCCTCCCGGCCCAGCTCCCGCTTCGACTTTGCAGTCATCACTCGAATTGGATGTGAATCCATCGTTGATATCTGAAAAGCCTCCCTTCGTCAGCTCCCGGAACGTACCGTACCGTTCCAGGACAGGTGCTTCATACATCTTTCCTCCCATTTCGGAAGTTGTCGGGAAATTGCCCGACGCAAGCGCGGCCCTGAGACGCGACCGCAACACTTTCGTGCCGGAAAACTTCAAGCAACAGCTCCGGCAAAACCGTTTGTAGCTTGCATAGAATCGTTTCCTTCGTGCTGAACCTGACCACGCAGCCAGAGTTCAGCCTGCAAGGTCGCGAGCAGGCGCACGGCGAGTTGATCGTCCTGATATTGTCCACGACTGCAAACGGACACTGCATTCCTGAAGCGATGCGCATCAACAATCCCGAACTCGGCGAGCAACGGCGCTTCAGCCAAGTGCACGAGCTCCGGCAAGACGCGTCTTAGCGCCCGGGCGAAGTAACCGCCCAGCGAACCCGTCTTGAACGGCCGTGGAGCAAGGACTTCAGGTGGCAGCAGATCTTTCATGGCGTGCCTTACGAGATGCTTGTCCTCACCAGCTGACCGTCTCTCCCACCATGGACGGGTCATGGCAAAATCAATGAGCCGCCTATCGAGCAGAGGCATTCTTATCTCGACGCCTTCCTCGAGAGCAAACCCCGCCGTCGTACTCACCACCCGGTCAAAATGCGGCTGTGTGAGAATCCAATATGCTTCCCGATTAGTCCGAGATACGCCTCTTAGATTCTCCGGCGCCGCCTTAGCAGCTAGATCAGAGAGCCCTGACGCGCGAACAAAATCCCGATTAAACCAGAATGGGATCGGGCGCTGGACGTAGCCCGCGAGCGGGCGGCCGCGACGAATCCATTTCGCCGCTCGCAGAGCGGACTCTGGGAGGACGGGTTGTATCGCGTACTCGAAGAATGCGCGCGGCTTGCGAACTGGCATCGCTTGCCATTCGCGCCAGAGTCTCATGAGTTGACCCCCAGCAAGCAGATCGGCAAGAAATATTGGAGAACCGTAAAAGAGAAAATCTCCGCCATGTCCATTCAGTGCGACGCGCGCTCCGTCCTTCCGCGATGCGGAGGCAAGAGCTCGCATCATCTGCTCATATTCGTGCGACCACGGCTCAGGCCGCATTGCAGCGGTTGACTCCGGAGCGGTCAAAAGCGGGATTTTCTCGCTGTCGAGCCACTGGATTTTCGCACCCCAATGGGCCACTGCCGCCGAAGTACGCTCCGTCTCGCACCACGGATCGTTCGTGGGGAGAGACATTGAAACAGGAGCGAGTCGATCCGACTTCCCTTCAACTGACAATACCGATTCCGCGGTAGCGAATACCGCCGTCGAATCCCAACCGCCACTCAGCCAAAGGCTGGTCTTTCGCGCAGAATCCAGCCGCTCCGTGACGGCGCCCCGCAGAAGAACGCGGAGCTCCTCTGCTCCTTCTTCGAGCGACGACGAAGTGCTCGATGTGAGCCTCGGCTCCCAGTGCCGGCGAAGCCACGTTTGCTCATTTGAGCGTACCAGTGTCATCGCAGCGTTGAGACGTCTCACGCCGCGGTATGCGGTCTTGTCGCTCGTGGCGAAAATGAGTCCGGCCGCATCGATACCTATTGCGGTGAGGTCGAGCTCCGTTCGACACGAAGGATGTTCAAGTACCGCGGAAATCGAAGAGGCAACGACGAGCGTGCCGCCCATTTCAGCAAAGAAGAGCGGTCGTGTGCCCGAGCTATCACGGGCAGCGACTAAGCGGCGCTCTTTCTTGTCCCACACCACGAAGCTGAATTCGCCCTCGAGAAACTCAGGGCACCGGTCGCCATATGCTCGATACGCGGCAAGGATGAGATGACTTGGTGTCGAGCCAGTGGGACGAATGCCTTTAGCCGCGAGCTTGCGTTCCAGATCATTTCTGTAGTAGACCGATGCATCCGCTGCGACGACGAGATCCGAATCATGAAGAGCCAGCGCTGATCCACTGAAATCAGGACCGAGCTCCCAGTCGTGCCGGGCAACGGCGATCACAACCCCGCCGTCGCGCCAGACATTAGTGCGCGCGCTGCCGCGAGCGGCCATGCCACCTAAGATCCGGTCGATCACCGCGTTACCCAGGACGCGACCGTCCGCTGGGACGATTGCGATAATCGCACTCATCTCAGTAGCCGTCTCACGGGCACGCTCGCCGCCATATCAACACCTTCGGTTCAGCCCGAAATCGGACAGCCAGCATGCGACCATGGCTGCGCGTGCAGGTTGCAGCCAACGTTTCCTCCTGGACCAAAGACTGTGGCCAGGTCGTTCACCGACGGACGCTTAGCATTGTCCGTTGGGTGATTCCCATTGGCAGTCAGCTCCCGAAGCGTTCCGTATCGTTCCAGCACGGGCGTGTCGTACATAAAAGCAGTCCTCAGATGAAAAGTGGGCGCATCTCTTCCGTTAAATCGGGAGTGTTGAGCTCGGAAGAAGCTCGGTTTGCGGCACGGAGCCAAAGCTCCGTGTGAATCGTGAGAAGGAGCGGCAATCTCAATTCCGGCGTGCCGAAGCGTAGAAATTTCATTCGCGACCGCTCGAATGCAGCGACATCTACAAGTCCAACGCTCTCGAGAACCGATGACGGAAACAGCTCGCAGAACGGAGAGCTCAGCGCGTTGGCCAACGCGGTCCCGGCATAATCCTGCGGCGTTCCCGTGCGCTCTTCGCGCGGCGCGATTACATCCTGCGGCAAGAGATCGCGCATCGCATGGCGCAGAAGTCTCTTGCCTTCCTGCCCGACCGGATGATCCGATGTCGGACGCGTTGCGGCGAACTCGATGATGCGCTGATCGTAGAGCGGGGAGCGGATCTCAACTCCCTGTTCCTGCGCGAAGTCGGCGCCGAGTCTGTAGATGTACGGGAAGAATGCGTCGGTGAAGTACCAGCGCGACTCCGTGGATCCGATCGCTTCGCCCGGACGACGCGAAGTCAGCACGCGGTCGTACTCCATCACCTCGTTGCGTTCGACGAAGTCGCGATTCATCCAGCGCGGCAGACGACGACGCAGCCATGCCTCGAGGGGACGGCCGTGACGCAAGCGTGCTGCACCGACGAGCATCGACGTCGGCAGCATCGGCTGCACGGCCCACTGGAAGAAAGTCCCGAACCCGCTGTTAGCAAAACCAGCGGCCTTCCAGTCTCTCGCGAGACCGACCCAGCGACCAGTGCGAAACAAATCGGCGAGCTGAATACTCGATCTCAGGAAAAGCTGATCGCCACCAACTCCATCGAGCGCGACGTGCGAATTCAACGAGCGTGTCGCCGAGGCGAGGCTCCGGTACGCGCCCTCAAAGACGTGCGCAAGAGGCTCGTCGCGATCGCTCGCGCGCTCGCCGGTGAGATCGAGCAATGGTATCTCACTGATGTCGAGCCACCTGACCTCGGTGTTCCAACGCTCGGCTACCGCTGCGATGGTCTCGTCTTCGCGCCCGGAATCGCCGACCGGATAGCTGATCGAGACGGGACGAATGTCAGTGTTAAGAGAGCGTTTTCGGCTCACGTCCATTCCCGCAGCGAAAACCGCCGTGGAGTCGCGGCCGCCGCTCATCCACACAGTCGTCGTGCCGCTGTGCGACAATCTCTCCGCCACCGCATCGTTTATCAGCTCACGAAGCTTGTCAGCGGCATCATCAAAAGAGAGCGGACTTCCGGAATGGAACGTCGGAGCCACCCAGTTCTCAACGATACGCGCTCTGCCCTTCCATTCCCGCGTGAGCGTCCGCCCAGCGTGCAGACGCGAGACAGATTTGTAGCACGTCGCGTTATCTGAGCTGACGTAACCCGCCATTGCCTCTGCAACCGAAGCGAGATTCAGGTCGTTCGAACTGAGAGGGTGTTCTAGGACTGCTCCGATTGCAGATGCAATAACGAGTGTAGAACCGAGCTCAGCGAAGAACAGTCCGCGACGTCCCATGAAATCACGGGCAGCGGTTACTCGCCGCGTCTTTCTGTCCCATATGATGAAGGTGAAATCACCCTCGAGAACTTCCGCGCACCGCTCACCAAATGCCTGGTACGCAGCAAGAATGAGATGGCTCGGCGTCTGTCCCTTCGGTCGCACACCTTTGTCGGCGAGCTTGCGGCGCAGATCGTCTCTGTAGTAGAGCGACGCATCTGCGGCGACAACGAGATCGCCGTCCTGGACGATCAGAACCGGCCCGCTGAAGTCGGGACCGAATTCCCATTCGTGTCTCGCAACCGCGATGACGACGCCGCATTCGCGCCAGGTGCTCGCTCGCGAGCCACCGCGCGTTCCCATGCGAGCCATCATGCGACTCACCAGCGCGTCGTCGGCCGGCTGACCCTCGGTCGCGAAAATTCCGAGAATCGCGGTCATGCCTGCCTCATAACGCGCGGGTGATCCTTCGTCAGAAGCTGAACGTCGACGAGCTGCGCAAAGCCGGCGACGTGTCCGATGTCGTCGCCGAGTACGTGTTGTCCCAGCTCGACCCAGGCATGCGCGGCGAATTCGCCGTCGAGTCTTCTGACACCGACGCGCACCCGACTGCCATAGATCCCGTGCTTGTCGAGCATTCTCGAAAGAGCAACCGATCGCACCAGACATTTCGGCCGCATAATCCCGTGATCCGCTGCTCTCCGAAGCTGGAGCGCCATGCGATACGCGTCGCGCCAATCCCTCGACCGTCTGTTGAGCGGTTCCTGCAGTCCGGGCGATGCAACCGAGACGTCCTCGACGAAACGACCGACGGGGCGCGTCCACACCAGAACCTGCGCGACAATGAGCGCGATCTGAGCTTCGACCAGATCGCTCCACTCGCTCGCGCTCTGACGCGCGAGACCTTTGAGCAGTCGCACCGGGTTCCTCAGCATCTCGTCAGACGCTCTCCACCAAACCGCTTTCGGTGAGCTCGTCGAGGAGCTTTCCGACATCGGTGCGCACCTGTTCGGGCTGCGCATCCGGAAAGCGGCGCGAAACCTCGGCGCACACTTCCTCGACGCTGTTGCGCACGGGACTCAGGTTCTCCCAGATGCAAGCGCCTGCCTGGTTGAGACCGAAGTAAGTCTCCTCTGTCGGCGAGAATAGCACACCGCCGTCGGGCATCGGACGATAGACCACAGAAGATTTTGGACGTGGAAGCATGAGTCTTTAGGCGCGGAGCGCGGGAAAGGGATTGGGGGAAGCGGGAAGCGGGAAGCGGGAAGCGGACAACGGAGCTTCGATTGCTGCGACAATCGGGACTTCCAGCTCGATGCCGCTCTGGTGGTATTCGGGAACCAGCCTTCTGAGCTCGCGAAACACAGACGTGTGATTGCCGCTCGACACAGCGGCGAAGAGTGAGTGCAGTCCGCCTTCCAGCGCAGCGGCGCGAGACTCGTTCGTCTCGACAACTCTGATCTTGTCGATAGCTGTCGGCGTGCTCGACTCAGACAACGAGAACAACTCTTCGTCGATCTTTTCGCCGGGACGCAAGCCGGTGAACGTGATGTGCACGTCACGATGCGGCACTCGTCCCGACAGTCTGATCAACTGCTCGGCCAAATCCATAATGCGAATGGGCTCGCCCATGTCGAGCATCGCGATCCGTCCGGCAATCTCCGGAAGTGCCGCAGCCTGGAGAACGAGCTGCACCGCTTCAGGGATGCTCATGAAGTAGCGGCGCACGTCGGGATGCGTGACGGTAAGCGGTCCACCACCGGCGAGCTGTTTCTTGAAAAGGGGAATGACGCTGCCGTCGGAGCCAAGCACGTTTCCGAAACGCACAGCGCGGAAATCGGTGCGCGATGCGCGCAATGATTGCCAGCCCAGCACGATTCGTTCGGCCAGTCGCTTGGTGGTGCCCATCACGCTCGACGGGTTTACAGCCTTGTCGGTCGAGATCAGCACGAACTTGCGCGCGTTGTGACGAGCAGCGCACTCAGCGACGCGAAGTGTGCCGAGCACGTTGTTGGTGACTGCTTCGGTGACGTTCATCTCCATCATCGGCACGTGCTTGTACGCCGCCGCGTGGAAGACGTAGTCCGGTCGGTACTGCGCGAAGATGGCGTCGACGCGCTTCGCATCGGTGATGTCGGCGATCACCGGAACGACTTCGAGTCCCGCATAAGTCTTCGTGAGCTCGAGGTGGACGAAGTAGAGCGGACTCTCCGCCTGCTCGAGGAGAATCAATCGACGCGGGCAGAAGCCCGAGATCTGTCTTGCCAACTCCGATCCGATGGACCCGGCGCCGCCGGTGACGAGTACTGTTTGTCCGGCGAGATCGCTCTCGACACGCGCGAGATCCAGGTACACGGGCTTGCGGCCGAGGAGATCTTCGATCTGGACGTCTTTGAGCTGATCGACCTGTCCGCTGCCCTCGAGCATCTCCTCGAGTGACGGCAAGCGCTTGAAGTCGAGGCCAGTCTCCTCGCACGCGGTGACGATACGCCTGATGTCCGCGCCGCTCGCCGATGGAATCGCAATCACGATCAGCTCGGCGTCGTGTTTGATGGAGAGCGCTTTCAACTGACTGGTGTCGCCGAGGACGCGGACACCGTGGAGCGAGCGGCCGTGGAGGGCGGAGCTGTCGTCGACCAGTCCGACGAAATGCATTCCGCGCTTGCCGTTGTGGAAGCTTTGACGGAGCAGTCGCTCTGCTGCGCCGCCGGCACCAATGACGATGGTGCGCCTGCCGGAAGAGGCCTGGAGGGGGAGCTGGCCTTCGCGTGCGCAACGAATGGCGAATCGTACGCCGCCGGCGAGGAAGATGAAGATCAGCCAATCCATGACGAAGACTGATCTGGCCATACCGGCGAGGGCGCCGGTGAGGAAGAGGGTCGCGACGATTGCGAGCGAGCCGACCGTGGCGGAGGCGGTCAGGATGACGAGGTCGCGCGAACCGACGTGCCGCCAGGAGCCGCCCGACACTCCCAGGAATTCGATGGAGGCGACGCGGAGGAGCAGGACGTACGGGAGCGTCTGGGCGAGACGGGTGAGCTCACCAGCCGGTAGATGGAAATCGAACCGTAGCAGGAATGCGGCGAGATATGCGGAGGCGGCGAGGACCAGGTGCACCGCGAGGACGACTGCTCGACGGTTGCGACCAGCGAATGCGGAAATGCGTGACGCGACACGCGAATAAACGCTGACGCGCAAATTCAGGTGCGACCCCAAACGCGGGGCGGCGGCCGGAGTGTCGGTCGAGAGGGGTGGTGCGGATTTGTACTTCGCCATGGCGCGCGAACAGTACGCATCCAATGTGCGCTGTCCATAGAAAGAGCGACAGCCAGCGTAACTTGTGACTCTACAAGTGCTTACGCGGGAGGCGGGAAGACGAGGAGGCGGGATGAAAGCGAAATTCTGTCACACGTTTGCAACAACCAGCGTTGTGCCCGCTTACAGTTCTTCGGCGCGGATTTTTTGAGCGGTTGGCGCGGGTTTGTACCCCTATCTGTTTTGGTTCACGAGCAGTAGTGTCGCTGCATAGATACAACAAAAGCTCTTGACAGAAGTTTAGGGCGCTGCCAAATAGGTGGCGCCGCAAGGTCATGTGGACAGTTGGAACAACATATGGTTTGTGTTGTGGAAGGAAGCGGGAAGCGGGAAGCGGGAAGCGGGAAGCGGTGGGCGGGAAGCGGGATTGGGCAGAAGGTGCTTAAAAAAAAACGTAAACTGATTCCGATTCAGCTGTAGGCGTTGCTGACGGGATCTATCAATCGAAGGCTCACGCAGCACAGGAGAGGTAATGGCTGCATTTGTGGAGTCTGCCTCCGGAACCCACGCCAGTCCGGAGCTAGCAGACACTGTTGGCGGGCTATTGCCCGTATCGAAGTCGACTATCAGCGTCCTCGTGGTGGACGACGATCGTAGTCTGAGAGAAGGATGTGCCAGCTTTTTCCAGGTCGAGGGATACGACATCACCTCGATAGGGAGCGGCACTGAGGCACTCGAGCTGGTAAAACGACGTCGCTTCGACATCGTGATGCTCGATCTCTATATGACGCAAGTGCCGGGGATGGACATCCTCCGCGCAATCCTCGCCGCAAACAAAGACACGCTTGTCGTGATCATGACGGGCAATCCGAGCGTCGAGTCGAACCTCGAAGCGCTCCGGATCGGCGCCTGGGATTACATACTCAAGCCGTTCACGCCGACGCACCTCGACGTTCTGGTGGGACGCGCGGTACACACGATTGCAGCAGCGCGCGACACTCGTCGATTCAGCGCCAGCGCGCTTCGTCAAACCGGGAACAGCGACCTGGTGGTCTGCCTTGGAGTCGCGCCGGGTTTCCGCCAGGCCGTAGCGCTTGCGCGCCGAGTGGCGCAGACGAACGCGTCGGTGATGCTGAGCGGAGAAAGTGGAACCGGGAAGGAAGTTCTCGCGCAGCTCATTCACCGCCACAGCCGTCGAGCGGAGAAGTCACTCGTCCCGATCAACTGCGCGGCGCTGCCAGAAAATCTGCTCGAGTCAGAGATGTTCGGACACAGGAAGGGCGCGTTCACGGGCGCCGATCGCGAGAAGCCCGGCCTGCTCGAGACGGCGAACGAAGGAACGCTTTTCCTCGACGAGCTCACCGAGATGTCGCAGCGTCTGCAGGCAAAACTTCTGCGAGTTTTGCAGGACGGTGTCGTGCGTCGCGTAGGAGGCGAGTCGCAGCAGACCGTGGACGTTCGCTTCATCTCGGCCACCAATCGCGATCCGCAAGAAGCGGTGTCGAATGGAATTCTGCGCGAAGATCTGTTCTATCGACTACGCGTCGTTCTCATCAAGCTTCCGCCATTGAGAGAGAGGGTGCAGGACATTCCGCTCCTGGCGAGCCACTTCCTGAGCTTTTACTGGGAGCGGCACCGCTCGCGCGAGAAAATGCCGCAGTTCACCGAAGGCAGCATGGATCTTCTCAGGTCCAAGCAGTGGCGCGGAAACGTTCGCGAGCTACAGAACGTGATCGAGCACCTGGCAGTTCTCGCTGCGCCAGGTCAACCGATTGGACCGGAAGACATCCCGTTCTACGAGACGCCGGCGAAGGACACGACGGAGAAAACGATCCCGACGGCCTTGCTCGACGAGGGATATTACTCCGCCCGCGAAAAGCTGGTGAGCAATTTCGAGAAGGCGTATCTATGGCGCGTGGTCGACAAAGCCGGCGGTAACATGTCGAAGGCGGCGCGGATGGCGAGCATCGACCGCACGACGCTTTACCGTCTGATCGAGCGCTACAACTTCACGCGGGAAGAGTTCGCCGAAGTTCCGGCTTCGGCCGACAAGTAGCCGCAATGTCCGCAACGGGTGCAACGCCTGACCGGCTCGACACCGTCGACGCCGGGGCGAAAAGTGGCGCGCTCGCGCACGGGAGCCGCGACGGCGTAAAGGCCACCGCGGGCCGCGATGGCGTAAAGGCGACCGAGATCACGCTCGGTGTCTGGCGCGCATTCGATCGGGCAATCGAGGAGACGCGGGCCGCGTTCAGTCCGGCGGTGGCAGCTCAAGATCTCCTGCCATTCCTAGATTCACTCCAGGATTCGGTGCGGTGCGTAGTCGTTGGAGTTCCTCCGCATCCCGCGTCGCCGCCGCTCTCCATATCTACGACGCAGGTGCTGGAATGTGTGCGCCGGAGATTCGTGACCGAGGTTTACTCGGAAGAAGCGGCGGATGCGCAGCAAGCGATCCACATCCTGAATGCGCTGGGCCATGTGCAGTGTCTGCTGGACATTGGCGCGCCGGAGCAGACGCCGGACCTTCTCGCGGGGCGCGACGCCGCCGGATTGCTAATCGAGATCGCGCACGACATGCGATCGCCGCTCGCAGCAATTCTCTTTCTGCTCGACATGCTGCGGACCGAACGAAGCGGCGCGATCAACGATCTGCAAAAGCAACAGCTCCGCCTGATCTACGGCGCGTCGCTCGGCGTGATGCAGCTGGCGTGTGACCTGATCGACTCGGTGCGGGGCGCATCGAAGCTGGTCGGAGAGCGGCCGACTGACTTCTCCATCGTGGAGACACTATCCGCGGTGAAGGAAATCGTGCTGCCAATGGGCGAGGAGAAAGGCGTCGGCGTGCAGATCATCGGTCCGAAACACGACGCCCGTAATGGGCTTCCGGCGGCGCTCAATCGGATTCTGCTCAATCTCACGAGCAACGCGATAAAGTTCACTTCGTCGGGAATGGTGACAGTGAGCGCGACCGAAATCTCTCATACGCTGGTGGAGTTCTCGGTGCAGGATTCCGGTCGTGGGATCCCTGCTGACGTCATGGAGCAGCTGTTCAAACCATTCCGGCGTTCCGATGCGAGGCGCGCGCGCACGTTCTCGAGTGCCGGCCTCGGGCTTTCGATATGTCACAAGCTGACGCTGGCGCTCGGAAGCGAATTGCGGGTGACGACCACTGCGAGCAAGGGAACGCGGTTCTATTTCGTAATCGATCTTCCCATTGCGGATTCCCAACGGCACGAGCGACTCTCGTACTAACAGGTCGAGCGCGTCAGGAGAGAGCAGCCGCTAGCGGCAAACCGGAGCGGCGATCGAAGGTGTGGCTCGCGTGATCTCCTTGAGATTGTTCTTTGCGAGAAGGGTGTTGAAGGCCGGCAAATCACTGCTCTCGATCGAATTGAGGGCGGTCACCGCCTTAGACAAATCAGAGCAGTCGGCCGTGTAAGCGCGGCCCATGAATTCGGTGGGCGCCAGGTCACCGTTGTCGAGCGCGGTAATCTGATTCGTCGCTGCTCGGTTGATCGCGACGAAGTCAGACGGCGCGGCTCCAGCGCTCCGGCCTCCGGGACTGCCGCGGTTCCGTCCGCCAGTCGTGCCGGCCAGCGCGGCGAGCTTTGCATCGAGCGCAGCTGCGGCTGAAACGACGTCCGACGGCGCGCTCCCATGGGTGAATTCTGCGAGTGCGCCTCGCTGCGCGTTAATGTCAGCGTTTGCCTGCCACGCTTCTTTCGCGGCCTCGTAGAATTTGAGCTGAAGATCGTGCTGGGCGCGCAAATCTGCCGTGGTAGCTTGCGAGCGCGGGTCATTCTTCACCGTCAGTGGCTGAGTGTACGTCCGGCCATCGACAGTGAGCTTGAGTGTGTAGACTCCGGGCAGCGCGAGCGGTCCCTCAGGCGACGGCGGGGTCAGACCGGGGTTGGCGTTGATCTCAAAAGTGTGTGTGAACGCGGGCGGGGCGTCGTATCGCAAATCCCAGTTGGCGCGATTCATTCCGACATTCGCCGGAAGTGAAGACGGTGGCGCTATCCAGAAGTTGGGTTCAGGAGGCGTCGCGGCTTCCGACACTGGCACTCCGGGCGCACTCGACATGTGGCGGACGATCGCGCCCGACGCATCAATTACATCGAGCGTGATTGGCGTGGACGGCTTCGACGCAAGCGAGTAGTAGATGATCGCTCCCTCTGGCGCGTTCAACGCGTGCGGAATTTCCGGTGGAAACGGTGTATCGTTGTTGACGTTGCGTCGCACTCGCACAGCATCGGCTGGGGCGAAAAGGTGCGCGCGCTCTGATGTGACTTGTGGAGTGAGCTGGCGCAGGACGGAGTAGTCGTCGAGAATCCAGATTCCGCGGCCGTAAGTCCCAACGATCAGATCGTCGCCGTGCATCTGGATGTCACGGTACGATGTGTTGGGCAGAGTGAACATGAGCGACTGCCAATGATCTCCGTCGTCGAACGAGACGTATAGCGCGCTCTCCGTTCCGGCGAAGAGCAATCCAGCTTTTTTCGGATCCGAGCGAATCACGCGAGAAAAGCTTCCACTCGGCTCGGTCGATGGTAATCCGTTGACGATTGCCGTCCACGTTTTCCCAGAGTCGTGCGTGCGGTAGAAATGAGGAGCGTAGTCGCCGGTGGTGTGGTGGTCGATTGCGACGTAAGCGGTGGCTGGATCCTGATGCGACGCATCGATTGCGGAAATGTCGGCACGCGCAGGATTGACGAGGTTGGGAATCGAGACATCCTGCCACGTCTTACCGTTGTCGCGCGTGACCTGGATGACTCCATTGTTGGTGCCGATCCAGATCACTCCGGGCGCCGTACTCGATGCCGAGATGGATTCGATCGCATCACGAACTGGAGGCGCGGGCTGTCCGGGAACAGTTGGAGGCGGCGCCGGCGGATTTTTCGGAACGGTGAGGTCCGGACTCATTTTCGTCCAGTGCACGCCGCCGTCCGTCGTGCTCATCAGATACTGAAATCCTGTAAGCAGCTCGTGCTGATTCCAGGGCGCCCAAACCAGCGGCTGCGACGATGTCGTCCTGAGCTTTGCGGCCGGATCGATCGCCGGACTGACGCTGATCCACTGCTCGCTGGGATAAGTGATTTTGTCGATGCCGTTGCCGCTTGCGTACACGATCTTCGGATTGAGCGGATCTGCTACGATGCTGCCCCATTCCCATCCGGGAACTGGTTTCCAGTCGAGCGGAGTGATCTCACCCAGATTTCCACGACTCGCCGTTGCGATCGCACCAGCATCCTGCTGGGTCGCGTAGACCCAGTACGGATACGAGTTGTCAGTGGAGATGTGGTAGACCTGATCGGTTGACTGGTTGTACCACGAGCTCCACGTCTCCCCACCGTCGAGCGAAACCGTCGCACCCTGATCGAGTCCAAGAAGAATTCGCTGTCCATCGGTGGGATCGATCCACATCTGCTGCGGATCATCGCCGCCAGGCGCACCCTTGAATCCGGTGAAGGTGTTGCCGCCGTCTACAGACTTGTAGCTAGAGGTGTTGATGGTGTAGACGATGTCGGGATTTTTCGGATCCACGTAGACACCGCAGTTGTATCCACCCTGACCGTTGGCGACGCGGCGATCAGCGGCGTCCATCTGTCGCCAGCTCGTGCCGCCGTCGTCGGAGCGATAGAGTCCGAAGTTTCCGATGAGAAACATGCGCTGCGCATTCGTGTTCATCGCGACTGCTGCAGAGGTCCGTCCGTTGAGTGCGGGCAGGCCGGCGCCGGTGATCTCTTTCCACGTGAGGCCCTCATCGGTGGATTTGTAAAGCTTGGTACTCGTCGGGATTGCGGGAGGCGGGAGGCGGGAAGCGGGAAGCGAGAGCTGGGAAGCAGGTGGTGGGACGGGGGAAGCGGGTGATGGGACGGGGGAAGCAGGAGGCGGAGGGGTGTAGTGGCGAACGCTCGTCGCTAGGATGACATCCGGGCGATCCTCCGCCCAGGCGATCTTTTGCATACCCGTTGAGTCGTCGACATAGAGAGTCTTAGTCCAGGTATTTCCGCCGTCGGTGCTGCGATATACTCCGCGTACATCGCTCTTGGCGTGGACATTTCCCTGAGCCGCGATCAGTACGAGGTTGGGATTGTGCGGATCGACGAGAATCGACGGAATCTGGCGCGTCTGATCCAGACCCAGATGACGCCAGGTCTTTCCGGCATCAGTCGATTTGTACATCCCGTTGCCCTCGTTGATGCCACCGCCGGTGATGAGATCACCAGTACCGACGTAGATGATGTTCGGATCGGACGGTGCGACTTCTACGGCGCCGATCGAAGAGACTTCCTTGATCGAGTCGAAGATTGGAAACCACGTAGTGCCGGCACTGGTCGTCTTCCACACTCCGCCAAGCGGGAGTCCGATGTAAAAAGTTCCTGGGCGCCCGATCACTCCGCTCACGGCGGAAACGCGGCCCGCGCGGAACGGGCCAATATTACGCCATACAAGTCCGGAGAGAGGAACGGGCGTGTCGAGTGTCGGACGCGAGTACCAATCCGCTGGCGTCGCAGCGCTGATGGTGAATAGCGCAATCAGGACGAGAGAGAATCCGGACAATCTCTTTGCTAGCTCGGTAGGTTTTTTCATCTTCACAATCTCTTCGCCAGCTCGGGGAGCTTCTTCATCTCGATGATCCGCAGCGTCGTCATTCTCAGGAGCCGTTGGAAAGCGTCGACGCAACTCCACTGATGAACGTCGCTTCGCGATCGAGCGCGGCGGCGGCGCGCACGATCTCTCTGTCCGCATCCTGCCACTGTCCCTGCTCGATTGCTTCGCGAACTCCGGGAATCGTCTTCACTCCGTAACCGGTGTAGAATCCCGGCGCGTAAAGCATGTGGACGTACCACGGCCTGTTCTTCAATCCTTCGGTGGATGTGAGTGCGCGCTCGGCCTGAATCAACCGCTCGTTCACGCTCTTCGCGGCGGCAGCTCGGCCCTGGGTCAGCGCGGTGTTGTAAGCGCGATCGTACCGTGATGCGGCGTGATTGAGTGAATCCAGCGCATTGAGGAGCGGAGCGAAATTCAACTGTGGCGCCGGCTGCTGGCGCTGAGGGGCCGTCACGGGATTGCGCGGATCGCTCGTGAACTTGTACAACCCTTCATCTATATCCTTGTTGCGGTCCGAGATCTCTTCTGCACGCTTGTCGCGCAGTGACTGGAGGTCCTTCACGTAACCCTGCACCGTCTCGGCGAGATTGGTAAAGGCGAATGGGAGGAGATCAGCGTTCGCCAGACGAAGCACAGCGATGCCCGCTGCCTGCGCGAGCGCGCGGCCGTAGACAAATGAGGTGTCGCTGAAATGCGTATACCAATAGAAGTCGTCGTAGACGGAGTGATAAATCCCGCCATTGTCTTCGCCGCCGTAACCAAGGTTGAGTGACGCGATTCCGAGATGATCGATGAAGGTCGAGTAGTCGGAACCGGAGCCAAGAGCTCCGATTCGAAGATCTTCGCGATCGCGCGCATCTTTACGGCTCGTCGCTGAGCCGTCAACGATCCTTCGTGCCTGGACGCGTTTCCATGAGCTTACACCTGTTTCAGGGTCTTCCACATCCTTCGCAACGCCGTTGATGAATTTTTCCAGCGAGTGCGAGCCGGACGCGCCGAAATATCCTCTGCCGTTTCCGTCGCTGTTGATGTAAGCAACTGCGTGCGCCTTGAGCTCGTCGGCGTGGGTCTCAGCCCACTCCGTCGAGCCGAGTAGTCCGGGCTCCTCGCCATCCCACGACGCGTAGATGATCGTACGCTTCGGATGCCATCCCTGTTTGTACAACGCGCCGAGCGCGCGCGCTTCTTCGAGCTCCGCGACCTGACCAGAGATTGGATCTTCGGCGCCATTCACCCACGCATCGTGGTGGTTGCCGCGAATGACCCACTCATCTGCCTCGGTGGTGCCGGGCAATTTCGCGATCACATCGTATAAGGTCTTGAGACTCCAATCGGACTTGACGCGGAGATGCACTTTTGCGGGGCCGGGGCCAAAGCGGTAAGTGATCGGCAGTCCACCCCGCCAGCTATCGGGAACGAGCGCGCCACCGAGTGCAGAAAGAAGTGGCTGCGCGTCGCCATATGAAATCGGCAGCACCGGAATTTTGGTGATCACCGTTGCCTGGGCGACGGTGAGCCGCTTCGCATCTTTTGTCGCGCCAACGCCGGGTGTGAGCGGATCGCCGGGATAAAGCGGCATGTCTTCGACGGATCCGCGCTGCACACCCTGAGGCGGACGCATTGGTCCAGCGGGAAAGACAGCGCCACCCGCGTAGCCGTCGTCACGCGGATCTGAGTAAATAAGGCATCCAATTGCGCCGTGCTCAGCGGCGACTTTCGGTTTGATGCCGCGCCACGATCCGCCGTACTTGGCGATCACTATCGCGCCCTTCACCGAAATGCCGTGCTCCTCGAGCTGGTCATAGTCAGCCGGAATTCCGTAGTTAACGAAGACGAGCGGGCCCGTGACATCGCCGTCGATGGAATAGGCGTTGTACGAAGGCAGCTGCTCGCTCTGCTGATTGGACGTCGGATCGCCGGGGACTGGAGTTTCCTGCAGTGATGCTTTGAACTCCGTCGGCGCGACGAGCTCGACGAGTCGATCGACTGGAGTGGGGAAGAGGACGTCGAAGTTCTCAATGTGCGCGTCCCAGCCATAGGACTTGTACTGATCGAGAATCCACAGCGCGTTGTCCTTGTCGTACGGAGAGCCGACGTGGTGGGGCCGCGCGCTCAGACGGCGCATCGATTCCCTCATGCGCGCCGGTTCGGGTATCGCCTTGAAGCGCGCCTCGAGATCGCGCTCGGCTTGCACCGATTGCGGAAAGAAGCCGCGCAGCGGAGTGTCGGCGGGAAATGGAGTGAGCGCGAGGCCGGTTACTGAGACGGCGAGAACGGATAGGAGCGTGCGCATTGGCGGGAGGCGGTGGGCGGGAGGCGGTGGGCGGGAGGCGGTGGGCGGGAAGCGGGAAGCGGGAAGTGGGAAGCGGGACGCGGACTCCACAACTATGGTGCGAAGTCGCGGGGTTAGAAAGACCTCAGCGACATCCCACCGCGGATTGTGCGTGGGAGTCCTATCGACTCGAGCGGGCCCTGGAAATTCACAGTGTACTGCCGGTCGAATACATTTTCGACCGAAGCGAAGATGTCGGTACCGCGCCGAATTTCGTGACGCGCGTCGAGGTCGAGAACTCCATACGGCGACATGCGCGCTCCGCCGAGCGCGTGGCTCGGACCTTCGTAGCGAAAAATCGCGTTGATGCTCGCGATTTCTGGAGCGTCGTAGGTGAGGCGCGCCGATCCGCGCTGCAGCGGGACACGATTGACG
>JBOHTC010000137.1:0-10080 GCA_050733495.1 Gemmatimonadaceae bacterium
CCACTCTCCCGCCATGGCATCGACGCCCCTCGCAGAGTCGAGATTCGTCGTGCAGGTTAAAGTGTTACCTATCCTCCTGGACTATTCTGTTACCTATCAACCCGGGTTATACCGACCGCTGTCTAACGAACGTTGCAGCAGACGAGCGCCCATGTTAATGAACACTGATGGCCGCCCGTCGGGTTCACTTGGGAAGCAAGCTCCATTGCGCCCATTAATTCGGTCGCTCGCAGCTGAACTTGGGCGCTAGACGGACGGGTATCTGATCAACCGACTTATGATAATCTGTCCGTTGTTCCTAATGGCATGCACGCGGGATAAAACGATTACGCACGGAGCGGAGGGATCGAACGATTGGAAGCGCCGGCTGGAGATGGCAATTCCAGTCGGTACCTCGATCGACTCGGCGCAGTTTGTTCTCACGTCCAATGGTTTCAATTGTCGCCCGCTAGACGCTGCAGATTCGACTGTGTGGTGCGACAAGAGTTCTGGAGGTCGGTTAGCGATGGTGCGAAGAAGGTGGCAGGCTACAATCTCCTCTCATGCTGGTCGGGTTGCCAAGATTGAAGGATCCACAGGCCTCATTGGTCCGTGAGGTCCAACCTGGCGCTAGCTAACCAACGTTGCAGCAGACGGGCGCGGCTAAGTCGTTGGGTTGTGTTACGTACGGTAGAATCGCCCGCAGCTGAACTTGGGCGTTAGGCTGACATCAATAGTTTGAATGCAACCTAGAGATGGATTGCTGAAGCGGGTGGCGTGGGGCGCCCTCGGCGGGGGCGTCGTCGGCGTGCTTTGTATCCTTGTGGGTGTGATTCGCGGTCTCTTTTTCATTGCGAGAGAGGGACATATCGCTCCTGTCTCGCCTGATGAACTACGACTACTCGCTTTCTACGTGACCGGATTCATCGTTGCTGGAATTCTAATTTCGGCTATCTGGCCAGTTCTTAGCAGCGGACTCGCACAGTATCTCGGTTTTTCGCTGGCCGGGGTTATCGTTACGAGCGCCCTGCTGGCAAGCGACAAAGGTGGCGTGGCGGCTCACGAGGTTTCCGATTGGGTGATCGCCGTTTTGGTCGGAGTCATTATGGGATGCGCTTTCGCCTATGGATTCAGGCGCGGCGAGGCCTGACGAACGTTGCAGCAGACGAGCGCGCGCTTTAAGGAATTAAGGTTGATCGCATCTAGAGCAGAATCGCTCGCACTTGAACTAGGGCGTTAGGCCGCAATTTCACGTCCATCTAATCTGGTCTTCATTTCGACCTAATCTTCTGGAGCTAGGTTGTCGGCATGTGCCGGCGCCTCCCATTGCTTGGCCTATTCGCGGGTGCAGCGCTTTTTGCCTGCGGCCGCGCGCCGAGCGTTGAGTGCAGCCCCGGCGGACGGTGTAGTCCTGCCGCCGATCGAGCGCTGCGAGTCACCGAGGCGGCGCTCGGCCTCTCTGACCTCCGGCGCCGAGACCGTCCACCGGAGCTCCGTATCTGGAGTATATCGTGGGACGAGGGCGCCGGGATCCTGACCCGGTCTCGCGACCGGGGGACGAACATCGAACGCTATGCCTGGTGGCCAGCTTCAGCGTCCTCTGACTCGATCGGAGTGAAGTGCGCGGATCGGCGTGCGACGCGCTCGGGCGTGGCGACGTGTCGCCTAGCCGATCCGCTACGGCCATACGCGGGTTACGTGCTCCGCAACCTTGAGGCGCACGGGTTGCTGACGCTCCCCGGCGGCGCGCTTCCGACGTGCCCGTACGGCGTGCCGATGTGCCCCAAAGATCAGTTTTTCGACACGAGCGTTTTCCTTGTCGAAGTTCGTGATAGCACGCGGTACCGAACGTATGGTTACACTTTGCCGCCGGCCGGCACGGCGAGCGAAGCGGTTTGGTTCTTGGATTTGCTCCTTCACGCGCCGCCGTTCTCGTAGGGACCAATGAGTACGCTACTCCGGCTGCAGCTAACGAATGTCGCGGCAGGCGAGCGGTCTCTTTAAGGAATCAAGGCTGAACGCTCAAAGAGCAAAGGAGGGAGAAGAATTGACGCGCCCGACTGGGATGTCGCTCGCAGCTGAACTTGGGCGTTAGATGGACATGAACAGTATAGCGCGTACCTACGGTAGCCGTTATAATACATACCGTGATACGCTCCTTTGCGGACGCGGCTTCCGAAGACCTGTTCAATGGTATCGATAGCCGTCGAGCGAGGGCGACCTGTCCGACTATGCTGTGGCCAGTTGTCCGCCGTAAACTGACACAGCTCAATCGAGTCAGAGACCTCCGGGAACTCGCCGTCCCGCCAGGGAACCGACTTGAGCGTCTTAAGGGAAATCGGCGTGGCCAGCACAGCATCCGCATCAATGAGCAGTACCGAGTCTGCTTCAAGTGGGAGGGGAGTTATGCCGATGAAGTCGAAGTCACGGACTACCATTAAGCGTTCTGGTGGCGTTCGACCACTCGTGCGCCGTCGCTTGCCAACAGCGATCCCACCGGTGCACCCGGGTGAGATGCTTTTGGAAGAGTTCCTTAAGCCATTGGGAATTTCGCAGTCCGCGTTCGCAATTCGCCTCGGCGTCTCGTTTCCACGGTTGAACGAGATTATTCGCCAGAAGCGTGGTGTAACTCCGGATACGGCGCTGCGCTTCGCCCAGGTCACTGGCATGAGTGCGGACTTTTGGCTCGGCTTGCAGTTGGACTGGGATCTTTGGCACGTGCTCCGCTCCAAGGACGCGGAGCGGATTGCCAAACTTTCCCCTCTTCCGAGGGCGAGTTAGTACGATTCTCGCGCAGCCATCTAACGAACGTTGCAGCAGACGAGCGCTCGCTTTAAGGGATTAGGGTTGATCGGAATTATGATAGAATCGCTCGCAGCTGAACTTTGGCGTTAGGTGGCGCCAACCCACCGGAGATCCATCCATGACGACGCATCAAGCCATCCTTCGCGGGCACCTCGTCGTGAACGGCCCGGTCCTGCTGATTATCGGCGGAGTGGCCTGGCTCGCTAGTCTGTTCACGAAACCAGCATCGTCCGGGGCCGGCTTTGGCCTGCTCGCTGGTTGCTTCTTGGCATGGCCGTGGTGGTCGTTCGCCGCCCCTCGGTGGCGCCGCTGGGCTCTCGCCCAAGGCGTGCACCCCGTCGAGCTACAGCAAGCTGCAGTTCAGACAGGATTGGTCTGGCCGAAGGGCTCCGTCTTTGAGAAGACCGAACTGCCCCCTCGCGACCCCAATCCTCCCGGTGGCCGCAACCAGCGTGACGAACGCCGCCCTAAATGACCACTTACGGACTGACGTTCAACGACGTTCTCCGCATAGGCATCGTCACCAGCACGCTAGGCATCCTCCTCCTCGCCATCGAGGTCGCGGTCGGTCATGCCCACGGCACGCTCGCTGCCCACTTAACTACGGTGGTCGCCGTTCCAACCGCTCTCGCCTTCGGTCCGCCACTCCTGATCGGCACGTTCGGGCTCACAGACATCGCCTTGGTGGGCGATCAGATCCAACTGCGACTCGGCCGCCGCGTGATCGATCGCCAACAGATCGCCGACTTGACGGGCATCTCCTTGCGGGGGCATGCCGCGGCGTTGGTGCTTCGGTTCCGCGACGGGTCGCGGATGCGCCTCTTCGCTATCCCCGTGCCGCGGCGTCAGGCCTTGCGCGATGCCTTACTCGCTCACGTTCCTGATGCGGGCAGCGTGATGGTCCGAGGCTAATGGTTACTGCTCGCACGTGCGGACGGTCCGCCGCGCGCCCCGCCGCGGAACCAGAGCGTTAGCCGCACATCCGATATCTGAGGTAAGGAAGAATGAACCCCAGGGTCCAACTCGCCGCATACGCTGTTCCCGCCGGTCTTATACTCGGGCTGCATGCGTTCTTGCGCCGTCGCCGCTGAGTCAAGCGATGTACATGGGGCACTTGGGCATCGCACTCGGCGCACGGGCAGCACGCCCGAGCCTCCCGCTGTGGTCACTCGTCGGCGCAGCTCTCCTACCGGATCTAGCAAACGCGGTCTGGAATCTGACACCGATCGGTGACCGAAACGACCTGCTCTCGCATTCGATCCCTGCAGTGCTGGTGCTCGGGGCAGTTGCGTGGCTCCTCAATGGGCTCGCGCGTAAAGACTGGCAAGGTGGCGCGCTCCTCGCGGCGCTCGTCTTATCCCACCTGATCGCGGACTACATAACGAGTCGCGAAGCTGCGTGGCCCGGCGGCCCCGTCATCGGCGCCCATCTCTATCTTCACCACCGCTGGGACTTGGTTGTAGAGGGGACTGTCATCGTTGTTGGATGGGTACTGTATCGAAGGTCGCTTCTCGCAACAGAGCGACGCGCATGGGCGCTCTACGCAATGTTGGCCGTCCTCCTCGGCTTTCAGTTTTACTTCACTCTCCTACCGATTACCTGAGGTCGATCGCGCCATGGGCCAATCCACCTAGTCGAGGACCTGTGACGCCACGCGAATATCCGGCGGATAGATGGTTAGCCAAGGGCCGGTGGGCGTACGTGTGGCGCACCGCAGGTATCTTTGCTGTGTTCATGACGGCGTTCTGGCTGATTGCAGCCGGCTTCGCGCACTTTGGCTGGGATAATCCGCCGTGGAATTGGCTGCTCCCCAATCCGCATCCGATCACAGCCACGACTTTCTTAGTACGCGTAGGAATGAATGCCGTGGAGGGACTGCTGTTTGGCTTGGTTATGTCCTACTACCTACGGCCACGAGCCTAAGACGATTAACGATCGTTGCAGCAGAATAAGCGCTTTCCCGATGCGTCTACGCCGGAATGTGATAACGAGCTTGCTGCTGAACTAACGATTCTGACCTGGACGAAATGATCGGTGCTGAACTGAGGCGTTTCCCAGCAGGAACACACCTCTCTAGAATTTATCCTCAATCGCCGAGATTCCGCTTCCCGAGCCGGCGTCCGCATCAGCGATGATCTCGCTCACCGGACACTCGTGAATGAGTGTCGCTGGCCACTCAGGGTCGTAGCCCTCCGCGCTCGCAATGCGCACGAACGTCTCGCGTTTGCCCGAACCCCAAACGAGCATCGCGCTTTCGCGCGCTGAGAGAATCGTGGCGATTCCAACGCTGATCCCGTGGGTCGGCACGGCTTCGAGCGCGCCAAATTCCGGAAATGTGCGCAGATTGTCGCGCCGAGTCGCTTGACATAGCTCGACGATTCGCGTTCGACTATCGCGCTTGCTTCCGGGCGGATTGAACGCAACGTGACCGTCGCTCGCGCCCGACGCGAGAATGAAGAAGTCGATCCCGCCGGCGTCAACGATTTTCCTGTCGTAAGAGCCTGGATCGCTTGGTTCTGGGAACCAGATCGAGTCTTCTCTCAGTCGTTGCGCTTGGCTCAACGCGCGATTGATGGGCTCGACAATCTCGACGCGCACGAAATGGTGGCAAGACCACGGCTCAGTGGCCGACGCGTAGTCGAATGCGCCGTCGACTCGAACGAGATACTCGTCCATCATCACGAGAACGACGTGACTCAAATCGACTGGACGTTCAAGCAGGAGCTCGGCGAGCGCGCGATACAGAGGACGAGGCGTTCGTCCGGTTGGACATCCGAGAACGAAACGCCTTCCGGCTGCGCGCGCTTCAGCGATCTGCGTGAGCAGGCGCGGAGCCAGATAATCGCCAATGGCGTCGGGAGTGGGGAAAATGCGAACCGATGTTCGCGGCATGAACGCCTAGGCCAGCGGATTCAGGAAGAGACTCGCCGCGCCCACCATGCCTTCCCATCCGTCGAACTCCGAGCCGACGACTTCGGTTTGACTGCAATCGGGCGATCCGTGTTTGCGAAAGCTGTCTCTCGTCGGATCGAGCAAAATCTGCCCAGCTGCCGCAACCCCGCCCCCGACAATGATTCGATCGGGTTGAAAAATCGGAAACAGCGACGCCAATCCGAGTCCGAGCCACGACGCCGTTTCGGTCAGAGCTTTCAACGCTTCTTTCTCGCCATTGCGCGCGGCATTCACGATGTCGCGTGGCAATCTTCCGCCACCGCGCTCGGACACGGACGCCGAGTTTACCATCGCCTCGAAGCATCCGCGCGCGCCGCACGTGCATGCCCGTCCAGTTGGATCAAGGATGATGTGACCCGGATCACCAACGCATTCTCCCGTAAATCGCAGGATCTCGCCATCGATGATCACGGCGCAGCCGAGTCCGGTGCCGACAGTGATGCCGAGCAATCGCGTCGAGCCACGGCCGGCGCCGAACCTGAATTCGGCGACGGCGGCCGCGTTCGAGTCGACCTCCAGACGGCAATCGAGCGAGAGACGATCCTGGAGAGCACTCCGCAGAGGAAATCCGCAGAGGGCCGCGAGGTTCGCGTTCTGAATCATCGCCGAGTGTTCGGGGTCGAGAAACCCAGCAACGGAAACGCCGACGCCAGTCAGCGGGACGCTTGCGTCGGTCGCGTCCATCAGCGAGCGGAATTCCGCTGCGATAGCATCTACGAGAGGGCCGGGGTCGCCTCCCGCGCTCGTCGCTATCGTCCTGCAGGTCAGGATTTCTCCGTCCTCGCGGACGATTCCGATTTTTGTTGCCGTTCCACCAATGTCGACGGCGCCAGCGAGTCGCATTAGAGCGCGGATTGCGCGAGCGCTGGGTTTTTCCAGAGATCTATAGGTTTTGCGATTCCTTTTGGGCGAAAGGGCAGCGTGATCTTTCGACCTAACCCCGCCGACGCGTACGCGGCGTAGAGAACTTCCTGGACGACGCGCCCCGTCTGCCCATCGGAGATCGGTGTCTCCTTCCCGCGGACGCATCGCGCGAAGTGTCGCATCTCCTGCGGGAATCCGTAATTCCAGTGCTCCTCGAACACTGGATAAGTCCACCCCTTCGTCGACGAAGCTTTCTCGACCGCGTAGCCGAATCCGACCTCGGAGTAAGTGGGAAGTGCGTTGCCCATCAGCATGTCGGCATAGGTCTGCCCTTTGTCGCCGAAGACTTCGATGGTGTCGTCCATTCCGCCGGGCCTGTTCCAGCTGCTCTCGACCATCCCGATGGCGCCGTCCGCAAATTCGATAATCGTGATCGCTTCGTCGTCGCCCTGAGTGCGGCGCGAATTCACCTGGGTCGAGAGCTGCGAGTACACGCTTTTCACTTTCTGTTTGCCGAGGAACCACCAGCAGAACGCGATGCCATGGCAGCCGAGGTCCATGAGTGCGCCACCGCCCGATTGTTCGACGTCCCAGAACCAATCGGAGTGTGGCCCGGAATGTTTTTCGCCCTGCTTCACGAGATGGACGCGGCCGAATGCGCCTTCATCCGCCATCTTCTTCGCCTTTACGTACTTTGGGGCGAAGAACAGCTCCTCGGCGTACAGAAGCAAAACGCCAGCCTTCGCGCAGGCATCGATCATCGCATCGGCTTCTTCCAGCGTGACGCAGAGCGGCTTTTCGCAGACGACGTGCTTCCCCGCGGCGGCCGCGGCGATGGTGATTGGTGCGTGCAGCCGATTGGGGGCGGTGATCGAGATCATCTCGACCGCGGGATTGCGCAGCATCTCACGGTAATCGGAGTAGGAGTGCGGGATTCCGTGTCGCCGCGCGAACTCTTCGGCGTTCCCTTTTGTTGGCGACGCGACGGCGACGACTTCCATTTCTTCGGGCATTGCCTTTACGGAAGCCGCAATGCAGTCGGCCTGGAAGCGGGAGCCTACGATTCCGATTTTAACCTTCGACACGTTGTCTTCCTCGATTCTGGATCAAGCTGCTCCGAGCATGGTGCAGAAACGAACTTATGTCGAGCCCTTGTCTGCAACCAGACCGCCTAGGCGGGAGGCGGTGGGCGGTGGGCGGGGAAAAGGAGTTTTGCTCGACCAGCAACCATCCAACAATCCCGTGCTCGGCGTCTGGCGCCGAAATGAAAGGCTGTGGATCGTTCTGCTTGCGCCGATAACCGTAGCTCCTTACGCTTTGTTCCTCACTCCCCTCACGCCAGGAGTCCGCATGTCAGGCGGCTACACTTCGCTCACCAAATATTGTCACGCGTGCGCCGACGTCATCGATGCTCGCGCCGAGATTTGCCCGAGGTGCGGGGTCAGGCAGGCTTTGCTTCCAGGCGGAGGCGCTCTCGGCACGAACACTCCGAGCGGCAGAAACCGAGTTGCCGCTGAACTATTCGCAATCCTCCTCGGCGGATTTGGCATTCACAAGTTCTACCTCGGTCGCACCGGACAAGGAATTCTCTATCTCCTCTTCTTCTGGACTTTGATTCCGAGTCTCATCGGGTTTATTGAAGGCATCGTCTACCTTGCGAGCTCGGATGCAGATTTCGCGGCGAAGTATGGATGACGAGCTGATCGATCCTTTGCGTCACCATTGTCGCAGCGCTCGCCAACCATGATACCCGGTAATGCTCACAATCGCGCCGCCGCACTCGCTGCGGGATTGCTGATGCTCGGCACATTGAACGCGCGCGCCGATGCACAAGTCTCAGACGCGCGTGTTTCACCGGAACGCGTCGCGGCGCGAGCGTGGTTTCAGAACGCGAAGTTCGGGATGTTCATCCACTGGGGTGTGTACAGTCTGCTCGGCCAAGGCGAGTGGGTGATGCAGGATCGCTCGATTCCGGTCGACAACTACGAGTGGCTGGCGTCGACTTTCAATCCGGTCAAGTTCAACGCGCGGGAGTGGGTCTCGCTCGCCAAAGCCGCCGGAGTCAGATACATCACGATCACGTCGCGGCACCACGACGGATTCTCGATGTTCGCGAGCCGTGCGACTCGATACAACATCGTCGACTGGACGCAGTTTCATCGTGATCCCCTGAAGGAACTGGCCGACGAGTGCCGAGCGCAGGGCATCAAGCTCTTTTTCTATTACTCGCAATTGGATTGGCACAACCCGGACTACTGGCCGCGCGGTGGAACGGGCCACGTCACGGGACGGCCGGAGTCGGGAGACTGGAATCGATATCTGGATTTCATGGATGCGCAGCTCACCGAGCTGCTCAGCAACTATGGACCAGTGGGCGGGATCTGGTTCGACGGCATGTGGGACAAGCCCGACGCAGATTGGCGGCTCCCGCAGACATACGCATTGATTCATCGTCTGCAGCCGGCGACGCTGATCGTGCCCAACCATCACAAGGCGCCGCTTCCCGGCGAGGACGTGCAGACGTTCGAGCAGGATCTGCCCGGCGCCAACACCGCCGGCTTCAACACTCGGCAGATTGGCGCGCTTCCGCTCGAGACATCGCTCACAATGAACGAGTCGTGGGGATTCAACATCACCGACAAGAAATTCAAATCGACGCGTGAGCTCATTGGCTACCTCGTGCGCGCCGCGGGTGCAGACGCGAACCTGCTGCTCAACATCGGGCCGCGCCCCGATGGAACGATCCAGCCGGAAGCAGTCGATCGCCTTCGAGCAATTGGGGATTGGCTTCGCAGCTACGGACGGTCGATATACGGGACCCGCGGTGGTCCGGTGCCACCGAGGGGTTGGGGCGTGACGACACAGCGTGGCGACACCGTGTTCGTGCACATTCTAAACTGGCCCGACCGCGTCCTGTCGCTTCCCGATTTGGGCGCGCGCGTGTTGCGCGCGTCAATGCTCAACGGCGGAGGGCGGGTCGACGTCACGCAACTGGCGAGTGGCGTAACGCTCGCGATGCCGGCGGCGGCAGGGGCGGACTCTATCGATCGCGTGATCGTGCTCGAGACGCAGCATCGCTCGCACTGAAAGCCGTTGGTTGCGTTCTAACGCACCTTCCCACGCGCAGCGACTCGCCAGCTCCCTTCCACTCGTCCGTCACGGCCGTACCAGATTTCGTCGTGCAAGTTGACGGTCGGACAAACATGAGCTGGCACCACCCAGATTTTTTCACCTACGCGCGCCGGCCCGTGGATCTCGACGTAGCCGTGCTCCTCATTCAGCTTGCGCACCGTCCATGGGTGATCTACGACGTGGCCGTAGGTTCCGGAATCGTGCGACTGATCGCTCGACAGCGTTTTTGATCCAGCATCGATCACGCACTGACCCGGTACCGAGGTACTGACGACCGTGGTGAGCACTCGCAGCGCGCAATCATCCTCGTCGCAGATCTTCGCCTCGAGACTGCTCGCATCATAGAAG
>JBOHTC010000138.1:0-4642 GCA_050733495.1 Gemmatimonadaceae bacterium
CACCAGCGCGATGGCGAGAACAAAGAAAACGCGTCGAGAAGGTGCGGCAGCGGGAATGTTCGTAAGAGTCCCTACCGTGTTTTCCCCGTCATGAAGAGAAGACGAGCGGACGGCGGGACGTGTAAAACCCCCCCGGTGACAATCGTCTTATAGTATGACCCTCGACGATTCGTTGAACGCCACAGTGAGGGAATTCCTCAGGGTACGTCTATTCGCCTTGGTTGCGTTGAACGCCGTATTGGCGATCGCTTGCCATTCGGCCTACAACTATCAAAACGCACCGGTCGGCCCGCGAGGAATCGCGACCACTCCGGTTCCGGACTACCCAGTCGGCGATGCCGTCGACGTTTATCGCGCCGCGCTGGATCTGCTTTATACCGATGGAGCAGATCGGCCCAGCACGATTGTGTTGCGCGACAGCGTGATTCCCCGTTACGATCATGGCTTTTTTGGAGCCTGGCTCACGGAAACGGGGCCGACCATTCCGTGGAAGGGGTACTTCTGCGCGCGGCGGAATTGATTCCGCGGCAGCAATGCCCTAGGCCACGCTGTTAGGACGCTATCCGAGGAAGTCGGAAGTGGTCGAAGATTCTTCTCCCCGACGGAGTTCGGCCGTATGATCTGTCTGTTGGATGCCGCGCACTTTCACCCGTCGAAATCCCACCATGCGAAATTCTCTTCTAGTCGCCGCAAGCGTCCTCACGATTTCGTTCGTCGGTTCCACTCCGTCCCGGGCGCAGAGTGGAGCTCCATGCACCGCGCCCACCAAAGTCTGCGAGCGGTGGATCACTTTTGGCGCTGGTCCGGCGCGGTCGATGGTGTACGCGACATTCCCACTCGACAAGCGCAATGCCGCGGTGACGCGCGCGTTGATCATGGTTCACGGCGCGCTCCGCAACGCGGATCACTACTTCGAGACTGCTACCGCCGCCGGCTTTCTCGCGGGCGCGCTGGACAACACGATCATCATCGCGCCGCGGTTCGCCGCTCGACGCGACACCGTTGCTGCGAACGAAGTGATTTGGCCCGAAGGCCGCAATTCGTGGCGCTCGGGCGGAATGGCGTCGGCGAACCCAACGCTATCGTCGTTCGACTTTCTCGACGAGATCGTGCGCAGGCTGGCGGACAAGAAGATTTTCCCGAACCTGTCGAAGATCGTCGTCACCGGCCATTCTGCCGGCGGCCAGGTCACGACGCGCTATGAAATGACGTCGAAGGTATTCGGCCTGCCCGGTGTGAGCATTAGCTACGTCGTCGCTGATCCGTCGAGCTACGCATGGCCGGCATCGGTGCGGCCACTTCCTGTTGGCGACGCGAACCCGCTCGATGCGTATAAGGAAGCTCTCGGTCCCGATGGTGAAAAGGTGCACGGCAATTTCACCTACGGCGCCTTCGACGCGACCAAGGCACCGAATTTCGATCGTTGGCCCGCGGGCTTCGAAAACCGCACTGGATACGCGGCGGCCATGACCGACGATCAATTGAGGCGGCAGCTGGCTGATCGTCCGACGACGTACCTGCTCGGCCAGGTGGACGTACTTCCGCTCGGCGGCTTCGATTCATCCGCCGCGGCGATGGCGCAGGGTCCCACACGTCGCGCGCGTGGCGAGGCGTTCTACAAGTACGTCACTCAGAAACTGGGCGCGAAGCACAACGCGATCATCGTGCCCGAGTGCGGGCACAACGATCGGTGCATCTACACGACAGACGTGGTTTTCCCCGTGATTTTTCCGTAGATCGAGTGCATCATGATCGCGGACTGATTGAGGGGTGCGGACTAACTGCTATTCCGAACTGCTGACTGATTGCGGATTGGGGTACTCACTCCGAAGTCCGAACTAGAAGCTTCGAACTACGGACTGCGGACTAACTGCCACTGCGGACTGCGGAAGCTACGCGAGTAGGCTTCTCCCGGATTTGCAGCAATCGATCCGATCGCGGCATAAGCTGAGCGCAGAGTTTTCCAGCGTGACGTGATGCCGACAGCCTTCGGCATCGGTCCCGCCCTTCTGAACCAGCTCTTGATTCCTCCGCAAGCGCAATTAGTCCGCAGTCCGCAGTCCGCAGTCCGCAGTGGCAGTTGGTCCGCGGTCCGCAGTAGCAGTTGGTCCGCGGTCCGCAGTGGCAGTTATTCCGCAGTCCGCAATAGCAGTTTGCCCGCAGTCCGTAGTTCGCAGCTCCTAGTTCAGACTTCGGAGTGAGTACCCCAATCCGCAATCAGTCAGCAGTTCGGAATAGCAGTTAGTCCGCACTCCTCAATCAGTCCGCGATCAGCAATGCAGTTAGTCCTCCGCCCTCAGTCAAGATTTCGCCGTTTCCAATCCCCTTACGACACTCGCCAACGCGCGCACCCTTCCAGCATCGCTGGAGCTCGAAGCATCGCGATCGAGATCCGACGCCAGCTTCCTTAATGCCGTCGCCCGCGCCGCGCCACTCAGCCGCTCGGCGCTCGTCAATGCGCTCGATATCGCCGACGTCCGCGCCGCCGGAAGTCCGCTGTCACGTACCAGCTGGTCGACGTACGCGCGCGCTACTACGAACGCCGCGGGCCACACCAGCTTCGGCTGATTCTGCGGGTTGAGTTGATCGAAATGCACCAGGTTCGCGGCATCGATCTCGTTCTGACTGAGGTCGGGCGTCGGCGTCAACTTGAACACGTCGAGTCCGCGAGCGATCTCCGAGCCGTAGATGTAGCCATTGTAGTAGTAGCCGTTCCAGTAGCCACCGATGACCAGTTTCGACGCATCGATTGGACCGCGATCGAAGTAGGCGATCTCTTTGGGATGAGCGGCATCGGTGAAGTCGAATACCGACAAGCCTCCCTGGTACCATCCCTGGACCATGATGTCGCGGCCCGGTACGGGGATCAGCCCACCATTGTGCGCGACGCAATTCTCGGTGGTCGTCTGCGCCGCCGGCATCTTATAGTAGCCGGCAGGAGTGAGTTTGCCGTTCTGTAGCGTGAACAGCGCGTCCGCGCCCCAGTCGATGGGATCCGTGACGCGGCACTTGGGCTGCGTACCGCCGCCCCACTCATCGGTGAAGAGCAGCTTGGAGGCATCGTTGCTGAACGTCGCCGAATGCCAGAAGGAGAAGTTTGAGTCGGCGACAGCCTGCAGACGCACCGGGTGCAGCGGGTCCTTGATGTTCAACAGCAGCCCGTATCCGGAGCAGGCTCCGGCCGCCAACCCTACGCTGGGATAGACGGTGATGTCGTGGCACTGCGATGGTCCTCCGCTGCTCGGTGGACCGAAAACGCGAAGGTTAATTCCGAGCTGACGCAGCGAGTCCGAGAGGATCCGCGTGCGCATGGTATCGGCGCGACTCAGCTGCGCCGCCGCGACAAGCCGGGCGGCACGATCTGAGTCGGCGGCCGTCGCGGTCGCCGGCAGTCCAAGCCGACCCAGGAAACGGCGCGCAGCTACGACCATCGCTCCGTTCGCCGTGTCGGCCACGGCTACACCGTGGGTCGGCGGCGCGGTGAGGTCGTTGAAGATGCGCGCCGTACTCACTATTGCTGCCTGCTCCGGGTGCGCCAGTGGTACGCGGATCACTTCGAGCCGGAATAGCGCGCTGTTCGGGTTCGTGACATCGCCAGTTTCGCAGCTGGCCATCTCACTGCGCGACCGCACGCGCGCCAGTCCCGATACGTACACGTATACGATGCCCTTGTCCGTCGGGTCCGGCACCAGCGTGTGCGTGTGCGAGCCGCGGCAAGTCTGCACATCGGCAACTTGTTTGGGATGCATTGGGTCGGCGACATCGAAGATGCGGATGCCGATGATTCGTTGCGTACTCACGCTGTCCTGTATGCCCTGGGTGCCGCAGTCCAGTCTGCTCCCGGTGTTTTCCGCCGAGACGAAGAGAAGGTGGCCGTAGATGGAGACGTCACCCTGTTCGGTGAAACACAGGTCGGCGCTGCTCAGCGTAGGAGCGAGCGGATTGGCGATGTCCCAGATCTGCAGACCGCTGAAATTTCCCTGATAGAGATAGTGGCCGCCGAACGCCATGTCGGAATTCGCGTAGGTCAGGCCGCCCGGCTCGTTGGGATGAAACACATCCGGCTTGTTGCGGTGGGCGACTAACTGGAGACCTTTAGCGGCGACACCGGCGTCATAAAGTCCTGGCTTGAGACCGACGCGAGGGTCATTGGTGTTGGACTGTGCGCGGGCTGGTAAAGCGAGCGCGAGAAAGGCGGCGGCGGCAGCGCAAATCAGCGCATTCGGTGACATAGGCGTGTGAAAGAGCGGGCGGGGAAGGTTGTATTTCATTTCGTTTGGCTCGCGGTGAGTGTGTTCAACATTGCCTGCATGCGCGCAATCTCGGCGCGCTGACCGGCGTCGATGTCGGTGGCGAAGGAAGAGATCTCAGCCTGCTGTCCCGCGCCTGGTGTAGCGAAAAGCTTGGCGACCATGTCGAGGGCGCCCTGGTGGTGCCTGATCATTCCTGTCAGATAGAGGCGGTCGAAGGCGGGTCCGCGAGCAGCATCGAGCTCGCGCATCTGCTCAGGCGTGAGCATACCAGTCATCATCATCGGGTGAGCGCCCATGTCCATGCCCGGCATGTTCATCGCGCTCTTGTCCTGCACTGTGCCGTCGTCTCCATGCAGCATGTGAAGCGGGTCGGGAGCGCTCAGGTGATG
>JBOHTC010000139.1:0-20356 GCA_050733495.1 Gemmatimonadaceae bacterium
AGCCATCATAGTACGATCCTCAATTGGGGGTACGTGGCCGACATTCGAAAGAAAGAAGCCACGATAGCGACGACTTCACGACTAATCGGACTCTTGGAACACGCAAGTTGTTCCCCTCACCCCAAAAAAACGCCTGTACGACTGGCCCGCATTTCGCCTGACGAGGCTTAAGGTCCCCCATTTCGACCATAAGCCCTAAAGGTTTTGCCAATGAGATCGTGTCCGGCCCGACCAGCCATCCGTTATCTGCTACTCACGATAGGCCTGACCCTGCTCGCCGCCTGCCAGGTAAAGAAGGGATCTGTCAGACAGAGCGCGGCTCAGACCTGGTCGCCGGCAAAGCTGACGTCTGTCGAGGGAGTGCCGGCTGGCGATATCGAGGCTCTGATCCAGAAGAAACTCGACGGCCCGACGCTGCCAATGATCAGCGACGACCAATGGGGCCACGCCAAGCGACTCTATAAACTCTATGGAAACAATCCGCTCTGGCTCACGAGCGACGGACTTCATAAGGCGAGAACGCAAGCGCTGACCAACGCGATCCTGGCCGCCAACGCCGATGGGATGCGGCTCGACGACTATCCGATCGGGGCGCTGGCCGAAGCGATCGGGGCGCTCAAGCAAACCAAAACTCCGACGGCAGAGCAGCTCGCGATCGCCGACGTCGTTCTCACAGCTTCGTACACCTCACTTGGCGAAGATCTGCTAACGGGACAAGTGGATCCGCGAACGGTCGCCCAGGCGTGGCACGTCGATCCCGAGGAGGAGAATGTCGACAGCGCTCTCGTGCAAAACCTCCGCTACGAACAGCTCGACAAAGCTCTGGCGACGATGCGCCCGACCGACGAAGACTATGCCGCCCTGAGCAAGGCGCTGCAGGATTACCGCGTTCTGGTCGTGAAAGGCGGATGGCAGCAGGTTCCCTCATCGGGCAACGTCAAGCCGGGTGCGACGGCGAGTCCCACAGTGCTTACCGCGGTGCGGAACAGACTCGCGGCGGAGGGCATTGTGCCGGCCAACGGACCCGGCACGGCGTCGATGTCTTCGTCGCAGGGAGCAAAAGCACCGACTGCGAACGTCTATGACCATGATCTGGCTGCGGCCGTCGCTCTCTTTCAGACGCGACACTCCATAAACGTCGACAGCGCACTAGGGAAAGAGACGATCGACGCGATGAATGTCCCGGCGAACTATCGATTGGGAGAGATCGCCGCGAATATGGAGCGCTACCGCTGGCTGCCACGCGATTTCGGCTCGCGCTACATCTTCGTCAACGTGTCCGCATTTCGTCTCGAGGCATTCGACAGCGGACAGAAGACCCTGGAGATGAAAGTCATCGTCGGGCAGGAATATCAGGACAAGGCGACGCCAGTGTTCGCGGACTCGATGGAGACCGTCGTCTTTCGGCCCTACTGGGATGTCCCGCCCAGCATTGCGGCAAAAGAGATTTTTCCTAAGGGGCCGGGATATCTCGCGAGCGAGAACATGGAGACATACCAGCAGGGCGGAGAGACCCACGTCCGGCAGCGTCCGGGACCGAAGAACGCGCTTGGCTACGTGAAATTCCTGTTCCCGAACGATTTCAACATCTACCTGCACGACACGCCCAACCACGAGCTGTTCAACAAGGACGTGCGTGCATTCAGTCACGGATGCATTCGCGTAGAGAATCCCACTGCGCTCGCGGAGTGGGTGCTCGGATGGCCGGCGGACAAAGTGCAGCAGGAGATGGATAACCCGCCTGACAACAAATCGGTCAAGGTGCCGCACAAGATTCCGGTCTACATCACCTACTTCACTGCGTATACCAACAACGGACAGCTTTATTTCGGCAACGACCTCTACAACCGTGACGACAAGCTCGTCCCCGGAGTGATGTCGGGCGCCATGCCGAGCAAGGCAGTGGTGGACGCAGTCCAGGCGCTCAGAAGAATCGCCAGCGCCTGAGACCACAGGAATCGCCAGCGCCTGAGACCAGAAAGCTGGGTTCTCCGGGAAGGATTTGCTTTTTCCATTCAGAAGATCCGAGATCCTCCGCTAGAATCTCCGAAATTTTGAGTCAAACTGGAGTAAATCGCCCCACATCCGTTTAATGGCGGCGGAGTTGCGGTGAAGGCGCGACCCGATGGGCATCACCTATACGATCTCGGGCGAACCGCCGCTCATAAGAGCGCTCGCGACGGGGATCATACGCGCCGACGACCTCAACGGTCTCATCGATTCGCTACTTCGCGATCCGAAGCTGACTCCGGGAATCCGCGGTCTCTATGATTCCAGGCTTGCCGAACCCGACGTCACGGTCATGCAGCTCGCCGAGGTCGCAGTTCACGTCAAGAAGCTGCTGGACCGCGGACTCGGACGGCTCGCGCTGGTGGCGCAATCGCAGACAACCTATCGAGTCGAAAAAACCTTTTCGATTCTCGCCACCGCTGTCGGCGTAGACGTCGACGTGTTCTGGGAATTGGAAGCCGCCGAGGCGTGGCTCGGACTCAGCTCAGATGCGGACGGTCCGAGCGAGAATCCGCTGCCGCGCTAGTCAACGCGTTTGCCCGTGAGCGCATCGAAGAGGTGCACGCCTTCGGGACGCACCCGAATGCTGACTGCTTCGCCGGCGACGATTCGAGGTTGAACCGGAGCGACCGCAACGGCTCGCTCTCCGCTCGGCAGTGTGACGTAGACGATCTGCTCGTTTCCCATCGGTTCCACGACACCCACCTCACCGCGAAGGGTTCCGTCTCCGCGCGCGCCATCGCTCGTGATCTCAAGGTGCTGTGGTCTGACGCCGATAAAGACGGCGACGGTGGACGCGGTCTCGCAGGCGACGCGAATGGTGAGATCAGCGCCGCGGAAAGTGCAGGTTCCTACGTCGGTGCGCGCGAGATCGCCCTTGAAGAAGTTCATTCCCGGACTACCGATGAAGCCGGCGACAAATTTATTTGCCGGCTTCTCATACAGTTCCATCGGTGTCGCGACTTGCTGAAGGACGCCTTCCTTGAGCACCGCTATCCGATCGCCCAGTGTGAGCGCTTCGGACTGGTCATGCGTCACGTACACCATCGTAGCGCCGAGCTTCCGATGCAATCGTGAAAGCTCGACGCGGGTCTCGACGCGCAGCTGGGCGTCGAGATTGGAGAGAGGCTCGTCGAACAGGAAGGCCAGCGGCTCGCGCACTATCGCCCTGCCGAGAGCGACGCGCTGCCGTTGGCCTCCAGAAAGCTGGGCGGGCTTTCGATCGAGCAGCGCGTCGAGGCCGAGCGATGCGGCGACGTCGCGGACGCGCGCGTCGATTACCGAGCGCGGCTGCTTTCGGATGCTGAGTCCGAAGGCAAGGTTGTCACGCACCGTCATGTGTGGATAGAGGGCGTAATTCTGGAAGACCATCGCGATGTCACGCTGCTGTGGCGGGAGATCTGTTACGTCGCGGTCGCCGATGCGAATGATTCCATCCGTAACTCGCTCGAGCCCAGCCATCAGACGGAGCACGGTGGATTTTCCGCTCCCCGACGGGCCGACGAGAACGAGCAGCTCTCCGTCGGACGCTTCGAGACTGAGATCCTTGGCGGCCACGTAGCCGTTCGGGTACGTCTTGTCGATATGCTCTAGAGCGATTCTCGCCATAGTTGGATCGGGTTTCGTGGGGACCGAGGGCTGAGGACTAACTGCACTGCTAATCGCGGACTGACTGCGGAGGGAGGACTCGAACTGATACTCCGAACTGCTGACTGACTGCGGATTGGGGTACTCACTCCGAAGTCCGAACTAGAAGCTGCGAGCTACGGACTGCGGACACACTGATACTGCGAACTGCGGAAACTCCCTGTGGTGAGAACAAAGTTCTATATAGCCACAAGCGAATGGCTGGTAACTACCAGCGGGCAGCCGCTGAGAAACCCGGAATGAAGCGAAACCTCCGATGCGCATGTTGTTGCTCGTTCCGTAATCCGCAGTTCGCACCTTCTAGTTCGCATCTCGCAGTTGGTTCCCCAATCCGCAGTCAGTCAGCAGTTCGGAGTAATCAGTTAGTCCGCAATCCGAGCCTTTAGTCCCCAGTCCGAAGCACTTAGTGCGCAGTCCGCAATCAGTCCGCGATTAGCAGTGCCGTTAGTCCTCGGCCCTAAGTCCTCACGCGATAGCGTACTGCTGCGTGACATCTCTTCCCTGCGCCTTGACGACGAGCTTGAACTCGTCGGGCTTGAGTAACGGATCATCCCGAAATTCAAGCGAAAAGTTCGCCGCTTTCTGAAGCTTTTGAGCGAGGTCGCGCTCCTGTTCGAGTACGTACATCGCGACGTCGGGATGAAGCTTGACGAGGAGATTGTCGCGCCGCCCCTCGACCGCCATGCGCTTTACGGATCTCTCCATTCGCCGGACGATGGTCTCGGGAGTGAGCACACGGCCAGAGCCGTTGCACGTTGGGCAGGCTTCCGTCGACGATTGGTAGTGGCTTTGGCGGACCCGCTGCCTGGTCATCTCAATAAGCCCGAGGTCGCTTACGGCGAAAGCTTTCGTCCGAGCTCTGTCCCGCGACAGGTGTTGCCTGAGCTCCTGAAGAACGCGATCTCGATTCGACTTCGTTTCCATGTCGATGAAATCGCAGACGATGATTCCGCCGACGTCGCGAAGCCGAAGCTGGCGCGCTACTTCCTGCGCGGCTTCCATGTTCGTCCGAAGAACTGTCTTCTCTGGATCCTTCTTGCCGGTGTATCTGCCTGAGTTCACATCGATCGAGACCAGGGCCTCGGTTGGCTCGATAATCAGGTAACCGCCGGATGGCAGATCGCAGCGCCGCTTGAAGATGTCCCTGATCTCCGACTCGATGCCGGCCGTATCGAAAAGTGGAACCTGCGCCTCGTGCAGCTTGACGCGAGGGATCAAATCCGGCGCGATCTCCTTTAGGTACGTCGCGATCTCATTGTAGACCTGGCGTGTGTCGACGGCGAGGCTGTCGACCTTGTCGCTGAAAAGGTCTCGAACGAGTCCGCGAGTAAGACCGCTCTCTCGGTTCACCAGTGAAGGCGCCTTCTGGAAATGCATCTTCCGCTTGATCTTCTTCCACTGCGACATGAGGCTGTTGAGCTCACGCTTGAGCATCTCTGGAGTCACGTCCTCGCTGACTGTCCGGACGATGACGCCGCCTGATTTCTCTGGAAGAATGTTCTGGACCTGCTCCTTCAGTCTCGAACGCTCCACGGATGATCCTATTTTCCTGCTCACCCCGACCTTTGACGAATCCGGGATATACACGAGGAAGCGGCCTGCTAGTGAGATCTGCGCCGTGACCCGCGGACCCTTGGTCGAGATGGGCTCCTTGGAGATCTGAACGAGGATCTCCTGGCCGCGCTTCAAAGCCTCCTGAATTGGCGGAGCCTTGGCCCGCCTGCCGTTGCCCTGCGCTCCGTTTCCGTTCTTTTTTTCGATGAGCTCGTCGGAATCCTCGTCGTCTTCGTCGTCGTCCTCCGCCTCGTCCGCGGCTTGGCGGACCAGATCGGAGGCGTGGAGGAAGGCGCTCTTTTCAGTCCCGATGTCGACGAAGGCGGCCTGAATTCCGGGAAGTACGGCGTCGACGCGGCCGAGATAAATGTCACCAACCATGCGCCGGTTGTCTGGACGGTCTACGAGGAGCTCAACGAGCTTCCCGTCCTCCAGAATCGCGATCCGCGTTTCCCGCGGAGCCGCGTTGATGAGGATTTCTCTTTTCATTGTTGCCCGCCTCAGCTCGCTACTCGGCGACTCGACAAGTAGTGTGGAGGACGGTCCAATAAAGTTCGCGCGGTCGTGCTACAGGGCCGCGTTATGATTTTCCTGGTACATCACCTTCGGTGCTCCCGCTCCATGTGTCCGGGACCCGCGAGTCGCGCGAATACCCCATGCATGGGGAGCCACAGTCAGTGCGGACAATCTACCGCACGCCCGATTGTTTCCGCAACAGCGACAACAACTTACGCCGCCCGGGACGAGGCTGATCCCCGCCGTTTCAGAGACTGCAGATATGTGACGGCTGGACTCAGGCGCCGGTCACAGCACGACGAATGAGCCAAAGGCCCGCGACTCCTGCTTTGGTCACTACAGTCAGCCAGGCTATAACCAGCACGAACGTCAGCGCAGCCTTCCACTCTCCGTGCTTCATGTACAGCTCCGTGCTGAACGCGCCCTCGTCGGGGTGGGTCGCCTTCCACGGAGTCGGTCGCGGGATGAATGCTGGGACGTTGGCAGCATAGCTCTCGTAGGCTTCGGGGAAACGACCGGCGATGTTGGCGCGCTCGCGCTGCATCGTCGGCGCATAGATAAGGACGAAAAAGGCCACTACGAGCAGAAGCAGCGCCCAATGTGCAGCAATCGCAAAGCCGGCCGCGATCAGAAAGCTGCCGAAGTAGAGCGGATTCCGGGTATGCGCGTAGGGACCGGTCGTCGCGAGTCTTTCGTTCTTCGAAATGTGGCCCGAAGCCCAGCCGCGAACTATCACCCCGAGCAGTGCGATCGCTCCGCCCACCGCAAGGGTAAGCGGCGTCGGCCCCGCAAAAAGCAGGTAGGTAATGCCGAGCAGGAAGCCGAGCGGTAGCCGCAGGCGTTTGGCGACCTCGGAGTACGTCAATCGGCCAATTCCTTAAGAAGGTGCCGCGCGATCACCAGACGTTGGATCTCAGACGTCCCCTCTCCGATCTCGCAGATCTTCGCGTCACGGAACATGCGCTCGACCGGATACTCCTTCGTGTATCCATACCCGCCGTGGATCTGGATTGCCTTGATCGTTGTTCGCATTGCGAGCTCGGAGCAGTACAACTTTGCGATCGCAGCCTGCTTTCCGAAGGGCTGCTTGTTCTGAGCGAGCCAGGCCGCGTGAAACATCAAATGCTTGCCGGCTTCGATTTCAGTCGCGATGTCGGCCAGCTGAAACTGTATCCCCTGAAAGTTGGAAATCGGCTGACCGAACTGTTTCCGGAGCGTTGAGTAGCGGAGCGATTGCTCGAATGCTCCTTCGGCGATGCCCAGTGACAGGGCGGCGATGCCGACGCGGCCAGAGTCGAGGGTCCGCATGAAGTTTGTGAATCCTTCCCCTTCTTCCCCGAGCAAGTTCTCAGCGGGAACTTCAACATCCTCGAAAATCAGCGCTCTCGTATCAGAGGCTCTCCACCCGAGCTTGTCTTCCTTCTTTCCCGCCTTGAAGCCTGTCATTGCCGGCAGTGAATCGTCGTGACCGATGTCGAGACCGCGTGTCTTCTCGATATCGCATGCTGCCTTCGTAAGGATGAAGGAGCTGATCCCCTGAGTTCCTTTCGTACGATCTGTGACGGCCGTCACGACAAAGACTTCTCCGACGCCTCCGTGAGTGATGAAGATCTTCGAGCCATTGAGAACGTAGTGCGATCCCTTTCGAACCGCGGTCGATTGAGTGCTGGCGGCGTCGCTTCCCGCCGCCGGCTCAGTGAGCCCGAAGCCGCCAAGAACTTTGCCGCTGGCGAGAATGGGGACGTAGCGTTTCTTCTGGGCGGCATTCCCAAAATTCACGATCGGGGATGTTCCAAGAGTGGTGTGCGCCGAAATGGTGATCGCGTGGGACGCGTCCACCTTCGCCATCTCGTTGATGACGATCATATAACTCAGGAGATCGAGTCCGGCCCCGCCCAGCTCCTCGGCCCATGGAATTCCCAGCAGGCCGAGCTCACCCATTTTTTTTACGTTTGCCCAGGGGAACTCTGCCTTCGCGTCGAGCTCCGCGGCGACCGGCGCTACCTCACTCCGGGCAAACTCGCGTACCATGTTGCGTACGGCAATGTGCTGCTCCGAGAAGTAAAGCGAGTCGTCCATAACGGTAGATTCCGCTACTTCGTTCCGGCGGCCGGAAAGTTCTCCGGGTATAGTGAGACGCGCACGTAATTATCCGTCCTCAGATACTTCTGCGCCGCGTGCTGCAGATCTTCCGCGGTGAGAGCCGAGATGAGCTTCTCACCGTTGGGAATGTCCTCGAGTGGCCAACCGCTCTGATCGAAAGTTGAAATTTGCGCGACCCAGTACGGATTCTGTTTGAGGGCAGTCTCGCGCGATCTGAGTGCCGCCTCCTTCACTTTGTTCAGGTATTCCGGTGTAGTGCCGAAGCGTTTCACGCTATCGATCTGAAGCAGTGCCGCGGAAGTGAGGGCCTCGAGCCTTTCGGGCGCCGAGCCGAATCCTATCGAAAAGCGATAAGCTGGTTGAGGATCGCGTATCGCGACTGGACTCACGCTCACGCCGTAAGTGCCTCCGAGATTTTCTCGCAGGGCCTCCCGAAGCTTGATGCTGAGCAGCTCAGCCAGCGCGCTGAGGTGATATCGATTTTCTCTCGTGTAGTCAAACGGCCCGGTAAAGACCAGAGCGGTTCTCGCCTTCGGCTCCGCGCCCTTCTTCACTACGCGCTCGACGACGCCTGTCGGGGGTCGTGTACCAGTGTCACGCCACATCTCCTTGCGGCCTGTCGACGGTAATGAGCCGAGCCATTTTGCGATCAGCGGCTTCAACGAATCGGGCTTGAAATTCCCGACGAAAACGAAAGTGAAACCGCCCGCGTTCGAGAATCTGTCCTTATAAAAATTGTAGGAGCGATAAGGATCGATTCGATCGAGAATGTCTGCGGATACAGGCCGGTCGCGCACCGAGTGCTGCGACATCGTCACCTGAATCGTGTCGCTGAAGGCGGCTTCCGGACTCGCGCTCCGGTTGGCAAGAACGCCCTTGAACCGCCCAATAAAGGTATTCACCAGCGAGGTGTCGAGCCGCGGCTCCGTAAAGTAGAGGTAAACGAGCTGCAGCATCGTGTCGACGTCGCGCTGCGACGCATTTCCCGAGATGCCCTCGCTGAGATCGTCAATGCTGGGGAAGACGCTGACTTGTTTTCCGGCCAGGTATTTCTGCAGGTCGATCACGGAGAAATGGCCGACACCACTCGTCATCGGGATCAGGTCAGCCGCGCTCGCCGCGACAAAGCCCGAATCCGGAAGGAGAGATGCACCGCCCGGGCTATATCCCGTGAACATGATCTGATCGGCGTTGAAATCGGTCGGCTTGAGCAGCACTCGTATGCCGTTCGAAAGAGTCAATTCGGTGATCCCCACGCTCTTGATCTCTCGCTCCGAGACGACACTTCCGCCGACGGGCTCCTTGTCTACCAGTTGCTGGGACGGGGTAGTCTCCGTATAGGCAGCGATCTTGGCGCCTTTCACCGCATCGAACGCGAGACGCAACTCCCCCGGGGTGGGATTGACGATGCTCGGTTTATCCGGCGAGGTAGTAGCAAGAACGCGGTTCTTGTCCGTCATCCATTCGCCGGCCAGGCGGTTGACCTCGTCGAGCGTAATGGTCGGAAGAAACTCCTTCATCGCCTGCAGGTCGAACGCGATGCTCGTCGACGGCTGGCTTTCGAGGAAGGCGGACACGTACGACTCAGCGTATACGCTCGAGTTGGTCTTGTCCCTCTCGGCGTACGCCTGCTCGGCGCCTCTCTCAAAATCCTTCTTCGCCCGGTCGAGCTCGGACTGGAGGAACCCGTGCTGTTTGACTCGCTCGCCCTCAGTTAGCAGAGCGCTGAGTCCGCGAGGAATGCCGTTGTCGGCAACGATCGCCGTCAAGGAAAAGGACTCGGCTGACCGAACGAGACCGCCTTGCGCCGCGAAAGCGTTGATGAACGGCGGGTTCGGCTTCTGAGTGATCTCCGAGAAGCGATCGTTGAACATTGCGCCAAAAAGTCCTTCCACGAGGCGTTGTCTGTATGAACCCAACGTGGTGTTCGACCGCTTCGGCTCCTTGTACAAAAGCCGAATCACGGAGCGCGTGGCTTCCTTGTCGCTATTGATCGAAACGAGTGTGCTGTCGTGGGATGGCACAGGGTACTGAAGCCGCGGCCGAGGATTGGTGGCGCGGGGAATTGCACCGAGGTAACGGGTGATGAGCTGGACCACGCGATTCTTGTCGAAGTCTCCGACCGCAACGACGGCCATCAGATCTGGCCGGTACCAGGTGTCGTAGAAGCGCCGGAGCGTTGCCGGCTTGTAGGTCTCCAGAATCTTCTCGTCTCCGATCGGAATCCGGACTCCGTATCTCGAACCCGTGAACAGAACCGGAAACCATTTATTCTGCATCCGGTTCTCCGCGCCCTGTCCCAGGCGCCACTCCTCAATAACGACCGGGCGTTCTTTTTCGATTTGGGAGGGCTCGAAAGACAGGTTGTGCGCCCACTCCGACAGGATCTGGAAGCCCTTGTCAACGATCGCCGCCGTATCAGTGGGAATCGTGATCATGTAGACGGTTTCGTCGAAGCTGGTGAAGGCGTTGATGTCCGGCCCGTACCGCATTCCGACGGACTCGAGATAGCTCGAGACCTTATTGCCCGGGAAGAGCTTCGTGCCACGAAACGCCATGTGCTCAACCATGTGGGCGAGTCCGCGCTGATCCTCGTCCTCGAGAACCGAGCCAGCATTCACTACCAATCTCAGCTCGGCACGCTTTTCTGGTTTGTGGTTCTCGCGCACGTAATACCGGAGCCCATTCGGCAGACTGCCAACCGTCACCGCCGAGTCAAACGGGAGTGGTGCGGTCAGAGCGGCTGCCGGGCCCTGAGCGAGTATCAACCTCGCTGGGACAAGTGCGGCACAGACGGCGACGACAGCGAGCAGCAACCTCGCGACAGAGGAAAAGTCGCGCGGACGGCTTCGCGACAGCGCGCAAACGTTATTTAATGACTTCATCGATTTTGACACCGTTGCAGGGTCGCGCTCAGGCGGCCTCGGTTTCGTCTTGCTCGGCGATGGCGGCGAGAAATTGCTCGCCGTATCTCTCCAGTTTCATCGGTCCTATACCCCGAACGTTCTGCAATGCGTTAAGCGAGCGTGGACGTCTGACGGCAAGCTCAGCGAGCGTTCGATCGGAGAATACAATATAGGGCGGCACTTGTTCCTCGCGCGCGATTTTTGTTCGGACGGTCTTGAGCGCAGTCAGCAACCTCTCCTCGGCAGGGCCAAGCGCGAGGTCGTCATCTCTCGCCTCCCTCGCCGGTGTGGCTCGCGAGCGTTTCTTATCGCGTGCGGCCCGCTTCGCATTTTCCACCTCAGCAACGATCGTCACGCCGAGGCAGTTGTCGCATCCCTCACACCGCGTGCGAGCGGCGGGATCTCCAAAATATTTGAGCACGAACCCGCGCCTGCATTCCTTGCTGTAAGCGTATCGCTGGACGGCCTGAAGCTTCGAGAGCTCGGAGCTCCGGCGGCGGTCGATGAGCGACCAATCGATTGCGTATTTGGCCAGAGCCGCGTTCCTGTCGGCGAGATACATCCCCGCGCCCAATCTTTCCCAGACCAGGAACTGCCGGTCTTGAAGAGCATCGAGGAGCGGAACGCCCGCCTTCGATCCGCCAATTCCTGGAGGCAGTCCGTCCAGATCGATGACGGCGCCGCTCCGAAGCGAAGCACCGACGCCGCGCCAGAGCGAACGCAGCAGCCCAAGCTCGAGATTCGAATCCCCCGTCAGCTCCCGCTTTATTCGCTCAGGAGTCGCGAGAAGTCTCACTCGCACGCGGGCTTGGTCGCCGTTACTCGACGCAATCGCGGCGGACTTTTCGAGAACGCGTATTGCTCCCTCGATCTCCCGCGAGTTGACCTTTCCCTTGACGAGTCTCACCAATTCCTGTGGCTCGGCGTCGGCAAAGCCTTGCTTGTCGGAAAGCTTTCGCAGCGCTTCGTATGTCTGCTCGACGAGCGATCGCTCCGGATACGATCCCTTGATGAAGAATTCGTGGGTGAAGCGGTCTGGAAAGGCGTGCAACAGAAAGACGTCCGAGTGCTTCCCGTCCCGGCCGGCGCGACCCGCTTCCTGATAGTACGCCTCGAGGGTGCCCGGCATCGCGTAGTGAATGACGAGTCGCACATTGGGCTTGTCGATTCCCATTCCGAATGCGTTCGTCGCGACGATCGCGCGGATGCTCTCGGTCATGAAGGCTTCCTGAACCTGGTGCCTGCGCGCGTCATCCAGTCCCGCGTGATATCCAGCTGAAGAAATTTTCGCGCGCTCGAGCACTGTCGTGAGGTGATCGACCGCCTTTCGTGTGGAGGCATAAATCACGGCCAGCCCTTCGTGCTTACGAAGAATCTCGACAAGACGTCTCTCCTTGTCGTCGTCGTTTTTCACCGGAATGACATAGTAGGTGAGATTCGGCCTGTCGAACCCTGTGATTATGGTCTGCGGATTTCTGAGTCCCAGTTGTCGGATGATGTCGGCCCGCACATCGGGGGTCGCGGTCGCGGTCAGCGCAATCGTTGTGGGAGAGCCGAGCTCCTCATGAACCTTCCTGACGCGAAGATAGCTGGGTCGAAAGTCGTGGCCCCACTGACTGATGCAGTGCGCTTCGTCGATTGCGAGGAGCGAAACTCCGGATTTGCGCAGGCGTTCGGCGGTTCGGCCATAGTCGAATCGCTCGGGCGCGACGTAAAGCAGCTTGATCTCGCCGCGCTCGACGCGAGCCATTCTGTCGGAGACTTGTGAGGATGAGAGCGTGCTGTTGATGAACGCCGCCGGCAGACCTCGGGCGGTGAGCGCGTCCACCTGATCCTTCATCAGCGAGATGAGCGGCGACACAACGACAGTGAGACCGGGCATCACGAGAGCCGGCACTTGAAAGCACAGTGATTTGCCACCACCAGTCGGGAGAACTACGACCGTGTCGCGGCCGGCTAGAATCGCCGAGACGGCGGATTCCTGACCTGGGCGGAAGCTCTCGTAGCCGAAAGCGCTCTTGAGAACCTCGCGAGCGCGCTGAAGTGTTTGACTCGCCATCACCTGAAAGTTAGCGCCCGAGGCGCGTTACATGTGGCGGGCGAGCGCGCGCGTAATTGTTGCCCCGCGCGGATCCCGCGGCGTATAGCTAAATGCCTTCGATGAGCTTGGCGTACAGCGCTGGATCCGCGTTGCCGCCGCTGATGACGCAGCAGACGCGCTTGTCCCTGAATCGCGCGGGGTCAACGAGAACCGCACCGAGCGCGAGCGCACCCGTTGGCTCTGCTTTGAGGTTTGCGAGAGCGAAGAGAAGTCTTACGCCTTCCCGGATCTGCTCCTCGGAGACTTCGATGACGCCGGCAAGACCTTCCTTCAGGATCTCCCAGTTCGTGTCTCCAATTCGGAGAACGCGAGCTCCATCCGCGATGGTCGAGGATTCCTCCTTCAGAGCAACGATGTGCCCTGCCCTGAACGATTCCGCTGCGTCGTTCGACAGCGCCGGCTCGGCCGCCAGAACCGCGGTCGTTTTTCCACTCCGCTGCGCGGCCTTTACGAGGCCGGAAGTCAAGCCCCCTCCTCCGATCGGTGCGATCAAGAAATCGAGATTCAGGCCGAGGGTAAAGAGCTCGTCGGCAAGAGTTGAGTTGCCGTCGATCACCAGTGGATCATCGTAGGGACTCGCAACGTACGCTTCCGGAAATTGCTTCGAAAGCTCGGAAACGCGGTCGAGTCGGCTTTTCCTTTTCACTTCGATGAGATCGACCTCCGCGCCGTAGTCGCGAACCGCATCGACTTTCACACTGGGCGCCGTTGCGGGCATTACAACGGTGCATCGCTTGCCAAAAAGGGAGCAGGCAAAAGCGATTGCCTGACCGAAGTTTCCCGACGAGGCGGTGATGATGTGCGGGTGCTTCACGTGCGAAGCCACATTGTAGGCAGCGCGAAACTTGAAACTGCCGGTGTACTGAAGTGTCTCGCTGGCGAGAACGACATCCACACCGAGTTTTTTGGAGAGACGCGGCGCCTCGATGATCGTCGTGCGCCGCGGTGCAATCATTGGAGACCGCGGGGCTTGCGCGGCTTGAAGAAGCGGAGGATCAGCGCGATGAACAGGAAGGCGATACCCGCCCAGCGCAGCGCGCTATCGTCGGTGCGGATTCCCCAACCAAGGAGCACCGCGGCGATCACCATGAGGGCGAGCTTTGCGGTCGTAAATGGACTCATGACTTGTCGCGCCTCGTAAAGCGTGCGACACCTTCCCGGAAATCGGCGGTCGATCTGGCGTCGGCGTTGGCAATGATTCCAGCAGATATGCCGTCGAGAAAGGCGAGGTTGTCGAGTTTATAGAAGAGCGATTTGGTCGCGGCCATTGCGCTTGAAGACTGGTTTGCGAGGTGGTCGAGAACAGACTGCGACAATTGATCAAACTCTCTCGCGGCGAAGACCCGCGAGACGAGTCCCATCTGCCTGGCTTCGTCAGCACTGAGCATTCGACCGGTGCAGACGAGGTCGAAGGCCTGCTTCTCTCCTACGCAGCGGCGGAGCATGGTCATGACCATCGCGGGGACGAATCCGATCGTGACTTCAGGATACCCAAACCGCGCGTCCTCGTGGGCGAGCACGATGTCGCAAGCCGTAGCCAGGCCAGCGCCGCCCGCGAAGGCGCGACCTCTCACGAGCGCGACGACGGGCTTCTCGACGCGGCGAATGGTATGGAAGACGTGACCGAGCGCTTTTGCATCATCGATGTGCGCCTGGCGCGGTGCGTCGAGCATTTGCTCCAATGCCGAAAGATCTGCCCCAGCGCAAAAGTCTACTCCTTCGCCCTCGATGGCGATTACGCGCACAGTCGACTGACTGAGCGAAAACAACGCTTCCGCCAGCTCGTCGGCGGTCACGCGATCGAGCGCGTTTCTCTTCTCCGGTCGCGCCAGTACGATTCTGCCGATAGCGCCTTCAACGGAAACTCGAACGTTCTTCAAGGGAACTCCGGAAGTCCCAGGCGCTTCGCGTCCGCGTCGGGCACGTCGATCACCATTCGGAGCAGAGCCGTCGAGTAGACCTTGCCCTGTGCATCGGTTTTTAGCGACAGCGTGCCCCCGCCATCGAGCGCGCCGTGCAGCAAAAAGTTGAGCGCGTTGAGATTCGGCAGCTCGTAACGCTCGACATCTCCTTCGATCATCCCCCGAAAATGCTGCGCCACTCGGTCCCGCGTCACGAATTTCTCCAGCGCGCCATACCATCGTGGCTCGAGGGCAATGACTCCGACATTGGCAGTGTCACCTTTGTCACCGGATCGAGCATGGGCGATGTCGACGAGACGCACTTTCATCAGATGATATCCACTTTAGTCTTCACCACCGACTTGTCTATGAGCGCCGGCCAGTACGCCACAATCTCTTCAACTTTGGGCCTTCCGCCAGCAAATCCCGTCACGCTGGGCGGGCCGTTGAGTACCAGCGGCGCGATCTCTCGCGTGAAGCGTTCGACAGCACTTCGATCGTTGCCGCGGACTCCGAGACGAAGCTGAACCTCCGGCGCATCACGATGATTGCCGGCAAGCAGGCCGTGGGTTGCGTTGGCACCGACGAATTCGGTGAGAATTTTTTCGAAGCTGAGACCAAGTCTGTCCAGACGCTCCCGTAAAATCCTGTCCGCGAGCTGGGCCTTGTCGAGCGCATCCGGCCATGCGTACACGAGCGTCCCGACAGCTTTGAAACCGGCGCGGTAGGCAATCGAGACTTTGAGTTTGTCCGTTGGAGGTCTGCCCTTGATGCCCGATACCAGAACTCGATCGCTGCCGTCGTCGCTGAGCTTGATGGTGGCGAAGTCCGCGATGACATCAGGGGTGATGTAGGAGTGCGGATCTCCCATCTCGTATACGAGCTGCTCTGTCACAGTAGGAATCGAGACGCGTCCGCCCGTGCCGGGATGTTTCGTAACTACGAAGGTGCCGTCCGCCCTGCCCTCAACGATGGGATATCCGACATCAGCAAGGTCAGGGATCGACCGCCAGTCGTAGAGACAGTTCCCGCCCGAGCACTGAGCCCCACACTCGATGATGTGGCCCGCCACGATCCCGGCAGCAAGCTCGTCCCAGGCCTCGCGGCCCCAATTGAACTCGTACCGAAGCGGGGCCATGGTAAGAGCAGTATCCGTCGATCGTCCTGTGACCACGATGTTCGCGCCACCCTTGAGCGCCTCGACGATCGGCTCCGAACCGATGTACGCGTTCGCCGAGAGGACGCGGTCTCTCACAGTGGCGAGAGGCGCGCCTGTGTCCATGTTCTCGAGTGTGTGACCCTGCGTGATCAGATCGTCGAGCCTGCCGAGCAGATCGTCGCCCGTAACGACTCCGACTTTGAGCTTATCCTTCGCGCCCCGCTTTGCACCTAACGATCGCACCGCTTCGGCGCATCCTCGTGGATTAACTCCGCCGGCGTTGGCGACCACCTTCACGCCGCGGCCGAGGACCGCTGGCAATACAGTCTCGACGGCCCCGATGAAATCCCGCGCGTAGCCGAGGGTCGGGTCTCGCTCTTTCTGCTTCTGCAGAATGGACATCGTGACCTCGGCCAGGTAGTCGAGCATGAGATAGTCGATGGGACCGCCTTCCACCTGGCGGCGCGGGGCATCGAGGTCATCACCCCAGAATCCCTGACCGCCGGCGACGCGAACGACTTGCTTCAACCGCCTTCACCCAGGTGTGGCGGCAGCACGAACGGGCCAAGGTGCGGACCCGGATTGTGGAGGGATGCGTGGAGCGCGAGGCTCAGCATCTCGCGCGTGTTTTCCGGGTAGACGATCGCGTCGACGAATCCGCGCGCCGCTGCGTAGCGGGCGTCGAGCTGGTGCTCGTAGTCGGAGCGCATTTCCTCTACCGCCGTCTGCACTTCGGGCTCCGGCGAAGCACCGGTTTTTTTCGCGCTCTCGAGCGCGGGACCATGCACCGCCTGGATCGCGGATTCTCCTTCCATGACCGCCATCCGGCCGGTCGGCCAGCTCAGAATGAAATCCGGGTCGAAACCTTGTCCCGCCATCGCGTAGTAGCCAGCTCCCGAGGCGTGGTTGACGGTCAGCACGATTTTCGGCACGAGCGCCGTGGCCATTGCCTCGACGAAGCGGGCACCCGCGCGAATGATTCCCTCCTGTTCCGCTTCCGTCCCAACCATGAACCCGGAAACGTCCTGAATGAAGAGCAACGGAATACCGAGACGGTCGCAGCGATCGATGAAATACGCCACCTTCTCAGCGCTCTCAGTGTAGACGATCCCTCCAAACCGCGGCTTCTCACCTTCGCGAGCCTTGATGAGGCCCCGCTGGTTGGCGATGACGCCAACGGTAATTCCGTCGATGCGCGCATCACCGCAAATCATTTCGCGCGCGAGATCCGCCTGAAACTCATCGATCTCTCCATTGTCGAGGATCGCGCGCAGGATGCCGTGTATGTCGTAAGACATGCGATGATCGGCGGGCAGAAGATCGTAAAGGTCGTCGGAGCCCGAAACGCTCGCACCGCTTCTCGGCAGCAACGCTACGTCGCGACTGGAAGTCGGGAGTCGCTCGATGAGATCACGGATTTTCGCGATGCAGCTTTCGTCGTCGTCGAGCGCGTAGTGGGCAACGCCGCTGATCCGAGTATGTGTCGACGCTCCGCCGAGTGTCTCGGCGTCGACAACCTGCCCCGTAGCACCCTTGACGAGGTTAGGCCCCCCAAGGCCCATGAACGAGGTTCCCTTAACCATCAGGATCACATCCGAAAGCGCTGGGAGGTATGCACCGCCCGCGACGCACTGGCCCATTACCGCAGCGATCTGCGGAATGTGGAGGTAGCGCCGCATGATCGAGTTGTAGTAGAAGATGCGCGCCGCGCCATACTGTCCGGGGAAAACTCCTCCCTGATACGGCAGGTTCACTCCCGCCGAATCGACGAGATAAACGATGGGAATCCGGCACCGCATTGCGATTTCCTGCGCGCGGAGAATTTTCCTGATTGTCTCCGGCCACCACGAACCCGCTTTTACGGTGGGATCGTTGGCGACGACGACGGTCTCACGGTCGTGGACACGAATGATCGCGGTAACAACGCCGGCGGACGGCGCCTGTCCATCGTACTGGTCGTAGGCGACGAGCAAGCCAACCTCCAGCATGCTCGAGCCCTCATCGCGCAGAAGCTCGACGCGCTCGCGCGCCGACAGCTTTCCCTGTTTGTGCAGCTTCTCGAGCTTCTTCGCGCCGCCACCTTCGCGGAGCTTTTCCTCGAGCGCCTTTACCTGGTCGCTCAGCTCGCGCAGACGGTTGCTCACTACGCTTCCTGCTTCTCGCGCGTTCGGAACCAATCCTTGATGTAGGCGATCAACTCGCTGGTCGGCGTTCCGGGACCGAACAGCGTCCCGACTCCCATTTTCTGGAGCGTCTCCATGTCTTCCTTCGGAATGATCCCGCCGCCGGTGATGAGAATGTCATCGCGACCTTGCGCGCGGACGAGCTCCGCGACTCGCGGAATGAGCGTCATGTGAGCGCCGCTCAATATTGAAAGCCCGATGACGTCGACATCTTCCTGCACCGCCGCGGTCGCGATCATCTCGGGCGTCTGATGCAGACCTGTGTAAATCACTTCCATGCCAGCATCTCGAAGTGCAGCAGCTACGACCTTGGCCCCGCGATCGTGGCCGTCGAGGCCGGGCTTTGCGACGAGAACTCGAATTGGTCTCATAGAGAGCTCAAAGTTAGTCTTAGCGACGTGTGAGCGGCAAATCCGCTCAGTCCTTGCGCGCGACGAGAAGCATCTCCGACGATCTTCGTCGGAGCGGGCGGTCGTTGAAGCCATCATATGCCTGTTCGACAACGAGTCCGGCCCCGGCGCAAAGTTCGGCAAGCCGCGTCGCCGTGTAGAGCCGGAGCTTGTGCTCACGCAAACCGCTACGCCGTCCGCGGCGCCATGTGGATCGCACGGTCAACAATCCGGAAAGCGGATCAAAGTCTCGCTCCTGGGCGAACAGCGTCTCGTCCGACGTCGTCCACCAGTCACGGGCAAGAAAGCGCGCCATCACTCCGTCCCTGCTACCGCCGTGCCAGATCAGCGCGCCGCCCGGTTTGAGCACGCGCGAGAACTCACGGATCACACGCGCATCATCAGCGGGATGAGCAAAGAATCCGAATGAAGTGAAAAGGTTGAGCACCGCGTCGAAGCGGCCAGTCCAGCGTGCGGGCATCTTCCTCATGTCACCGCGAGTGTACCGCAAGGTTGGGCTAATTCCGCGTTTACGAGCAACTCTGAGGAGATCGGCGGAGAAGTCGAGCCCATCGACATCGAAGCCGGCTTCAGCGAGGAGATGCGCGTGTCGTCCCTGTCCGCACGGGACATCGAGAATGCGAGCACCCGCCGGCAATCCAAGAAGCTCGATGAGTCTAGACGTCTCCTGACGATCACGCTCGAGTGTGAACAGAAGTCCGTACTCGAGAAGGTAGTGGGCGTCAAAAGCGGATTCCCACCACTCCTTCGACTTCTTCAGAAGAAGACCGGCTCCCGGTACGCCCCGAAGACGGTTTCCATTGCGGCCCGGATCTCGTACAGCGTGCAGTAGACGCGCGCGCAATCGAGGATGAACGGCATCAAGTTCTGATTCGTCTTCGCGGCTTCGCGAAGCTCCGTCAGCTTGCTCTCGACAAGTGGGTTATCGCGTTCAGCGCGGAGTCGTTTCATTCGGCTTTTCTGCTCGCGCTCAGTGTCCTCACCGATCTTGAGAAGCTCGATGCTCAGCTCGGGCTCGTCGGTCACGAAGTCGTTCACCCCCACGATCACGCGACGGTGCTGCTCGATTTCCCATTGCTGGCGAGCCGCTGACTCATTGATTCGCCGCTGGAGCCATCCCGTTTCCAGGCCGCGAACCACTCCGCCAACCTCTTCGATCTGTTCGAAAAGCATTTCTGCTTCTCGCTCGAGCTCCGTGGTAAGGGTCTCCACGTAATAGGACCCACCGAGTGGGTCGACAACGTTCGGGACGCCAGTCTCGTAAGCGAGCACTTGCTGCGTGCGTAGCGCAACCTGAACGGATTCTTCGGTTGGAAGGGCGAGAGTCTCGTCCATCGAGTTCGTGTGCAGTGACTGCGTTCCGCCGAGCACCGCGGCCATCGCCTGATAAGCAACGCGGATGACGTTGTTCATCGGCTGCTGCGCCGTGAGAGTGACGCCAGCGGTCTGCGAGTGGAACCGCATCACTAGCGATCTGGGGTCCCTGGCGTGATAACGCTCCTTCATGTGCCTGGCCCAGATGCGGCGCGCCGCGCGGAGCTTCGCAATTTCCTCGAAGAAGTCGTTGTGGATGTCCCAGAAGAATGAAAGTCTCGGCGCGAAGGTGTCGACGTCGAGTCCTCGCTGAATTCCGCGCTCAACGTAGGTGAACCCGTCGGCGAGCGTGAAAGCGAGCTCCTGTGCTGCAGTCGCGCCCGCTTCGCGGATGTGATAGCCGGAGATAGAGATCGTGTTCCACTGCGGAACGTGCTGCGCCGACCACTCGAAGCAGTCGACAATCAGTCTGAGCGCGGGCTCGATGGGATAAACCCACGCGTGCTGCGCCATGTACTCCTTGAGGATGTCGTTCTGGATCGTTCCCCGGAG
>JBOHTC010000140.1:0-14407 GCA_050733495.1 Gemmatimonadaceae bacterium
ATCCGGTCTCGAAAACCATTCCGTTCGAAAGCGGCCGCACGTAATCGGTCTTGAAGTAATAATCCCACGGACGCTCCCACGGCGTCTGATGCTCGCGCGCGGTGGTGTCGATCGGCTGACCGTTGAGCGTGAGATCGCGTTGCAGGACGCTCGTCGGACCGCCTTCTCCGTCCGCCGTCGCTCGTACCTCCGCGGAGAGTTTATGCGCTTTGTCCGCGAAAGTATGCTTGTACGAAAGGGCCGTCTCGAAACTGAACTCGTGACTGGGGCCGCTCGTGTACCGGTCGCTCAGTCCAGCGAGCTGCCGGGCCGAATCCAGACTCCGATACAAAACGTTATATGTCTCTTGCTGATTCCGTCCGCTAAAAACGCTCTCCAGGGACAGCACGTCGTGCTGGCTGGGCGAGTAGTCGAGGTTCCCCGTCAGTGTATTCGCGAGCGGAAGCTGCGTGCGATCGCCTGATTCGGCGAGAAATGGCAAGTCAGTCGCCAGGAGATCCTGCCGGAACACCGAATCGCGGCGCAACCTGTTCTCGCGAAAGAACCCGTAACTGCCGTAGAAAGAGAGTGGCCCCTGCTCGAGTCCAACATTGCCACCCACATCGATGTGCCCCCGCGTCCCAACCCCAAGATTGAGCCCGCCGCTCCGCTGCGACTCCGGTTTTTCCTTGAGGACGATGTTGATGATGCCGGCAGTTCCCTCTGGATCGTCGCGCGCCGACGGATTGGTCACGATTTCGACCTTGTCGACGACATCGGCAGGAAGCTGCGACAGAAAATTGCCCAGCTGCTGCGGTTTCATCGGACTCGGCCGGCCATTGATCTGGACGACGACGCCAGTGTTCCCGCGCAGGCTCACGATGTTGTCGATGTCGACGTCGACCGACGGGACGTTGCGCAGGACATCGAGGGCTGTCCCGCCCTGCGTCGTCGGCATGTCGTGCACGATGTAGGTATTGCGATCGGGCGCTAGCTGCACGTCCTGCTGCTGTCCAATCACGTTCAGCGACTGCAATCGTACCGGCGCCATGCTCAGCGAGATTGTGCCGAGGTCGATAGGGGCCGGCGCGGAGGAAATTTGGATAGCGGCCAGTGGCTTCGGTGTATATCCGACCGCGCGCACGCGAATGGTGTATCGGCCGGGCGGTACACCTTCCAGGCGAAAGGATCCGTCCTGGCGAGTGGTGTCGCTGGCCACGATAGCGGTGCTTCGCGGTTTCCGTATCTCGATTATGGCCCGGCTGATCGGCTGCTTGCTGGTAGAATCGATCACGCGTCCGGCGATGATGCCGCTCGTGGGAGCGACAGTCTGAGCGTGTGCGTAGCCGTGGCTTACAAGAAAAAGAAACACCGCGCCAAGCGCGCGGAAATATCGAATCATCGAATCAGTCCTGGTGAGCGAGAAGAAGCGTAGCCGGCCCGTTATATGGATAACGCAGAGAACAACGGAGCGTTGCCGTCGCCTGAATCCGCGGCGACAACCCTCGCTCTTCTCCGCGACGTGAATCCACGCAGCAGCTCGGCAGAGAAGTAACCGGTCCACATCCATGCGAGCCACGCGATTCGTTCTGGCCACGACACGGTAGTGAACATGCGCCAGACGGCAGCGGGTGCCGTCAGTGCGACGTCAACGAAAGATATCGGGCCGGCAGCGCGACGCTCGACCACCCGCACCGCCGCGTGGCCCCTCTGCAGAATCGTGCTGCGGATCGCCACGTCGAGCTCAGCGGGCGTCATCGACCGCCAGTCGGGGATTTCCATCACGGTCCACGCTGGCGACGCGTACACCCACCCGTGATTGTTCGATCCTGCGACTACGGCAAGCCCGCCATCGCGCGCGATGTTGAGCACCTTCGAGCGCTGTGCATCGATCTCGCTCAGCGCACGCGGCGCGCCGTCGGAGATTTCGATCGCGTCGATCGGCACTTTTCCCGACCCGGGTTTGAGAGGGCCGGGCAACGTCATCAACACAATCGGGGGAACTGGAATCTCGTTCCTCACCGACCTTATAAAGACATCCTCGTTCAAGTCGTCCGATCTGTACGCCAGGGAATCTCGCGCATCGGTTCCGAGAATGTTGAGGTGCCGGCCCTCAGATCTGACTTCTATCCCACTGAGGATCACCGTGCCCTCGCCGGCTCGCGCCGGATTCAGGCGTGCCTCCTCCGCGGCGCCTCGGAACGTCCCGTGATCGGTAACGTACCCGACGTCAAATCCGGCAGCCCCATGCCAGGCGCGATTCTCGTCCGGCGTGAAGCCGCGACGTCCATCCCACGAGAAATTCGTGTGAGAATGAAAGTCGATCACGACCGCATTCGGCGATGTCATTACGAGTCTGGCCATCGGACGTGGCAAAAGGGTGCCTGCTGCGTACACAGCCACCAAGGACAGAAGCGCCAACATCCCCAGCACACACTCCCTCGAGAAGCGCGACGATCCATTCGGGCCAACGCCTCTGCGGCTCCAACGGAAGGCGGCCCAGCACACGGCCGCGGTCACGATCAGGGCGACATGCTGTCGCTGCGAAAAAAGCGAAAGTGTATCGAGCGTATCGCATATCGGGGCGAGTATCTGGTAGAGAAATGGCAGCGCGAGTTTCCCATCGCTGATGGCGATGCCGGTCAGCGCGTCGGTGAGCGGCTGCGATGCAAACAGCGATGATCCGATGATCGCGACGCTCGCCACAAGCAGAGCGCGGGAAACGCGACGGCGCCTGGTGGACCTTGTGCGAAGCACCTCGAGTCGCGAACCCCTGGCGGGGACGACTGGATGACAGAGTGGCGCCGCCGCCGACTGCGGTGACGTCGAAAGCGGTACCGTCAGGTCGACTGGGGCGACGAGCGCGGTTCGAGTCGCCCACCGAGCTCACGGACGCGGGGAGGGCATGGGCGGCTTGGCGCGCCTGGGGCCCCGATTCTTGCGGAAAGCATGCTGCCGCGCCTGCGGTCAGTAAGTGAATTCACCCCAGTGGAACGCGCGAGTCGAAGAAATATGACGCCGCGCCTCACTCAGGCTGCTTTCGAGAGGTGATGTAATCGTCGTGACAGCATACGATCCCGGAACTTCAACAAGACCCCGGCGGTGATCGCAGCTCCTTTGTTACTCGCAGCGCTCGGACTTTCGATGCAGCTGCAGAAGACCACTCTCGAGCCCGATGCCTCAGTCACCGGACGAGTGACGGCTGGCGATTCAACGGCGATTGCGAGCGGAATCTCCTTCGTCCTGGTTGGAGTCACCGATACCGACGGCGCACAACGCCAGATCTCGGCGGACAGTGGGGGCTTCTACACCATCGCGGGACTCGGCGGCGCCGTTTACTCGCTTCGTTTCGAGCGCGCCGGGTACATCCCGCTTTCACTCAACGTCCGCGTGCCGCCACACGGAGCCGTCAACCTCGATGTAACACTCGACCGCGCCACGCCGAAGATGGAGACCATCAAGGTTGTCGCGAGCGATGGACTCCCCAGAATTCCGGACAGCCCCGACCCGGCTAACGCTTATCGGCCATGGCACATCGATGGAAAGGGGATGCGCGAGGATCCCGCGCTCGATTTCCCCGAGCTTGTGAGAACTATTGGCACCGCCACCTTCGCCCAGGTCGCACCGGAGTCGGGTGGCGGGATTCATCTGCAAGGTGGGGCGACCGATCACACTCAGCTGCTGCTCGACGGAATTCCGCTGTACAACGCGATTCATGCGGGCGACCACACCAGCATAATCGACCCCGACGCCGTTGCTGGGGTGAGCGTATACACCGAGCCGCGTGCCCAGGACGGCGGAACGCTCTCTGGCGTCGTCGACGTCAGTACTCGCTCCACTCTGCCAGACTCTCAGCACGTGCGCACTACGATGTGGCCGACGGGGATGCGGATGTTGAGCTTGCTGACTTTTTCGGGTGGATCCGCGTTGGTAGGTGCGCGCAGCAACTACGCCCGACCCCAACAGGGTAACACCCGCGAGCCGCTGACCCTCGATCCAACCGATGTGTTTGGCACCGCCACGGTTTCGGTCGGCGTCGGAAGCCTGACAGGAATGGCTTTCTCGTCTAACGACGCGATTGCGTTCGATGCCGGCGCCAATGCACCCACGACACCACCGTCCCCGCAAACCAATCGGCTGCGCTGGAGCAGCGCCGCATCGGGGCTCACCTGGCGTCAAGACTCGGATATCCACTCCTTCGATGTCCGAATGTGGCAGTCCGGTACTGCAGTGAACGCCGACTGGGTTTCCAGCTCGAACGATGTGACGCGTCTCGCCAATCGTTTCACGCAGACGGCAGTGTCCACCAGCTTCTCGTGGCGCGGCAAGATCAACCACACCACGGCCGGTGCATCACTGGAGCGACTGAGCGGCGCTTATGTCGTGACGAACCCGCTCGAAACTTCTTCACCTTCGCGACTGTTGGTGAGCAACTCTGGTTTGACTGTAGCGTCAGCATATCTCGAGCACTCACGTCAGCTGAGCGACCATTTGCTGGCCACCTTCGGCGAGCGTCTGGTGCGGCTTAGCAGCGACGCGCCAATGCTGGAGCCTCGTGCGGCGATTGCCTACACGACGGCGAATGGCATCGCCCTCTCGACTGCATTTGCACACACCCACCAATACGTGCAGTCGCTCTACAACGACGAATCCCTTCTCGACGCCATGGCGAGTCTGGAGATGCCCGTTCTCGCCGGCGCCGGCGGAATGTTGACAGCGCAATCCAATTCTGTTTCCGCTCAAGCCGATGTTCCAATTGGCTCGCGTTTGCTCCTCACCGTCGCCGGTTTTGGTCGCGGGTTCGAGCGACTTGCTCTGGCCGGCCCTTCGGGCGGCGGTCCGTTTCCGACGCAATCGGTAGCGTTTGGCGACGGTGAAGCCTACGGAGGGATGCTTCGACTGCGCGAGCAAGCGGGTTCTCTTAATCTCGAAGGTTCTTACTCGATCGATGGAGTGTCGCGTGAATCACACGAGCAGACTTACCAGCCATCGTTTGCGCCGAGTCAGAATCTTCTTGTCGCAGCTGGATACCAACTTGGCAAGAACACGATGTTGCGCGCGTCCGGGTCGTTGAACGCGCTGCGGTCGACTTCGCCGATGACTGGATCCGTCGCTTGGGGCTGGGAAGATGTACTCGCCACACAGCGCCAGGTCTCCGGAAGTCCTCAATACTCGGCGGCGACCCTTGGGACGGGTCGTCTGGATCCCTACCTCCGGATCGATATCGGAGCTCGTCAGACGGTGACTTTCGCCGGCCTCGCCAGGATGAAAGCCACGTTGTTTTGCAACGTCGATAACCTGCTCGGCCGTCGCAACTCACTTGGGCTGGTGCATGACGCCGCCACCGGCACGCGAAAGCTCGGGATGCTTCCGCGATCGCTCTCGTTCGGTCTCACCGCCGGCTTCTAAGTGCCCGCGCGCTGGCAGCGCGGCCGAGCTGCAGCGTGAGGCGCCGTCACACGCCGCTGAGTTGCATGCGTGAGCGGCCGTCACAAACCGCGTAGTCGCGCGTTCCATTCAAACAGGTGGACAATCACGGTCTGCGCCGTCGATGACTATTCGCTCGCGAGACGCGGCTGACGAAACGCCGCCGGATTTCGAGGAGGCATTTTGCGCGCTGTTCGATCATCAATTTCCATCCCTGTTTCGTTATCTGCATCGACTGACGGGTGACGCAGATCTCGCGGAGGATCTTGCGCAGGAGGTATTCGTGAGGCTCTACCAGCGGGGGTCCGTTCCGGACGATCCGGCCGGCTGGATGGGAGCTGTCGCCCACAATCTGCTTCGAGATCACGCGCGCACCGCAAAGCGACGCCACCATCTCATCAAAGGTCATCCAGGCGCGCTTACACCGTCGAGCCCTGCCCATGCGGATGCGAGCGTTCTTGCTGACGAAAGGCGTGTTGCTGTTCGACGCGCACTCGAGAGGCTGTCCGAGCGTGATCGGCGGATGCTATTGCTCCGACACGAGGGCTATAGCTATCGCGAGATTGCTCACGCGCTCGGCATAAACGAGACGAGCGTAGGTACGCTGCTGCTCCGCGCGACGGATGCGTTTCGCGAGGCATTCGGCGAGGTGCGTTCGTGATCGCCGGCGGCGCTCACCTCACCGACCGCGACGCCGCGATGGTGATCTACGCTGCTCGGCTCGATCCGCAGCTCGAGGCCCGCGTCGAGTGGCATATCGCGGAGTGCGCTGACTGTGCGGCGAAGCTTGCAGCCTTGCGAGAATCGGATCGAGAAGCCGGCGAGCTGCTTTCGCTGCTCGACGTCCCCGTTCCCGGCACCTCGGCGCAATCTGTCCTTCGCGCCGCGAAAGTGTCGCGGCGGCATTTGTGGCTCGCGCCGCGGCGCGTCGCGGCGGGAATCGTTGCGTTCCTGGTTCTCGCCGCCGCGGCGGCAGCAGCGATTCCATCATCGCCGCTGCATCGACTGATCTTTCACGCCCCGAGCCCGAACGTGATGACGCGCGCGCGCAGCGTACCGCAGCATCCGGCCGAACCCGGCGCGCCTTCCGGAGTGTTGATCGCTCCACCGGCCTCCCTGGAGATCGTCTTCAACAATCAGAACGAAGTCACGGTTCATCTCCGCATCACGGACAGCCAGCAGGTTGCGCTCAGCTCGTCAGACGCGGCGGCTACTTATCGCGTCGGAAGCAACAGGATCATCGTCAGTCAGTCAGGCCGCGCGATTTTTCAGCTCGAAATTCCCCATACCATGGGTGACCTCCGCATTGTTGCCAGCGGCACGGTGATCTTCTCGCGCCGCGCGCGCGCCCAGACAACCAACGACACCATCACCATTTCTATCCCTGCGCCGAAACGAGGCTAACAAGCAAATGCAGAAGACTCTCCCGATAATGTTCATGGTCGCCGTCGTCGCGTGTTCGACAAAAGCCGACACGACTCAGAGTATAGACACGCTGGCGACGGCCCAGACTGCGTCTTCGACCGCAGAGGCTCCCATCGCCAACTCCGAAAACGCGGTGGCGCCGGAGGTGAATCCGCCGGGAGACATCCCCGACTCCCAGGTCTTCATCACTTACGCGAATTCAGCCGGCGGCTACACGCTCAAGGTTCCCGAGGGTTGGGCACGCACCGAGAACGGATCGTCCGTGTCCTTCGTCAACAAGTTCGACGGCGTGAAAGCGGACGTTGGAGTGACATCGTCCGGAAACAGAAATGCCGCCAGCGTGCGCGCCGACGAGGCGAACAGAATCAAGGCGCAGGGACGCGCCGTCTCGATCAATGCAGTGTCCGATGTAAAGCTGCCCGCGGGCAATGCGGTAGTCATCAAGTACACCTCCAACTCCGAACCAAACGCCGTCACCAGCAAGAAGGTGCGACTCGAGAACGAAACGTATCTCTTCTTCCGAAACGGTAAAGAAGCGATGCTGACACTATGGGCGCCACAAGGCGCGGACAACGTCGACCAGTGGCAGCTTATGGCGAAAAGTTTTCGCTGGAAGTAATCGCGCGTGGTCGTCAACGCGTGTCATCGGATCGGGCGTGCAATGCGGCGCGGCCGGCTTTCGCATCACGTTCTCGCGTCGATGTTTTTGATTGGGGGGTGTCGGCGGGACGCGACTGCGGATGCCGCGACGAAATCGGGAGAGGCCGGGGCACAAATCAGTGGGAAGGCGTTCTCGAGTGTCGTGCACCAGATACAACCAGCGCGTTATAGTGGCTCCGACGTCCGCGGTGTCCCCAACTACTTCGAGGGGAATCTCAGCGCCGACGCCAGCCGCGTGTTGCGCCAGGCATTTGGAGTAGTGGTACCGAATCACCTTTACATTTCAGATTCGAGCCGCGCGGGCTTGCTCAAGTACGACCCCCAGATCAAGCGTTGCGCGACCTGCTACGTGAACTCGTATCGCATCGGATTCGTCTCGATCCGGCGACCGGGAGAATCGTGGGAAGACCTCGAGCATCGGCTGCGGACGATGGCTCGCAGCTCCTTCCCCAGCTCATCGCTGGTCTCGAGCAGCAGCGTCTCGATGATGGATCCGTCGATCCAGGGAGAAGTGACGCAAATGTTGAACGCCGCGCATCAGGCCGGATTCAGAACGCATATCGTCAGCACATATCGCTCGCCCGAACAGGAAGCACTGTTGATGCGGGAAGGCGGCGGGCGCACACACACTCTGACTTCGCTCCATTCCTACGGCCGTGCAATCGACGTCCAGATCGACGACGGCAGACTCGGTAATCCGTCGACGCGCCGCGACTGGATCGCGTTTCGCCGGTGGGTCACGCGCTTTCACGGAGACCACTTTCGCGTCATCGGTGCGGCGGACAAATCCTGGGACTGGACACACGTCGAATTGCCGAGCGACAGTATTGGATTTCGGAGCATCGAGGCCGCCGTTGAAGTCGGTCGTAGATGCTTATCGGATCGCTCTCCGCACGCGTGCGAGTTTCGGCCCAACCTCCCACAGGTGCGTTGAGACCTGCTCAGATGAGCGCGGACACGCCGGCGATCGAAGCACGTGACCTGTACAGGTTCTACCACATCGGTGATGACGAAACACAGGCGCTGCGCGGAGTCAGTCTCTCCGTTCAACCCGGCGAGATTGTCTCCGTAGTCGGTCCCTCGGGAAGCGGCAAGTCTACTCTGGTCGCGTGTCTCGCCGGACTCGACGAGCCGGATGGAGGATTTGTGTATGTGAACGGCGAGCGGCTCTCGCGCCGCGACGAGAAGGTGCGCACGTCGCTCCGCTCGCGACAAATCGGAATCCTGCTCCAGTCGGGGAACTTGTTCGATCATCTCACTGTGGATCAGAACATCCGGCTCAAGATGCATCTCGCGGGCAGGCACGAGCCGTCACGCGTTGACGAGGTGCTGGATGAAGTTGGCATTGGCAAACGTCGTCACGCCTATCCGACTCAACTCTCCGGCGGCGAAGCCTCGCGTGCCGGTCTCGCGGTCGCGCTCGCACCACGCCCACCAATTCTCATCGCTGACGAGCCGAGTGGGGAAGTGGACAGCGAGACCGAGCAGAAAATCCTCGCGGTTTTCCACGCGAACCGCCAGGCGGCCGGTGCCATCCTCATCGTCACTCACAGCGATGCCATCGCAGCAAACGCCGATCGCGTAATTCATCTCAGCGACGGAAAGATCGTCGATGCCTGACGCGCTCGTAGAAGCGACCGGCGTCAGCCGCGCCTTCGGACAAAACGAAAGTCGGATCGTCGCGGTCCAGCATGCAAGCTGTCGAATCGAGCGCGGCGACCGCATCGCCCTCGTCGGACCTTCGGGCAGCGGCAAGTCGACTCTGTTGCAGCTGCTGGCCGGACTCGACCGCCCCTCGAGCGGCACAGTTCGCTGGCCGGCGCTCGGCGATCCGGAAAGCCTTCGCCCTGGGAAAATCTCCTTCGTGTTCCAGGCGGAGAGTCTTTTGGCTCCGCTGAGTGTTCTCGAGAACATCGAAGTGCCCTGTCTTCTCATCGGCACCAATGGTGATGAGGCGCGGCAGGAAGCGTCGCGCATCCTCGGCGAGCTCGATCTCGACGCACTCGCCGACAAGCTTCCGGAAGAAATCTCCGGTGGACAGGCCCAGCGCGCCGCGGTCGCGCGCGCATTGATCACGAACCCGTCAGTGCTCTTTGCAGACGAGCCCACGGGGCAGCTTGACCACGCCACAGCGCGCCATCTCCTCGATCTGCTCGAGAAAAGACTCGAGGGCCGGGACACGGCGGTCGTGATCGCAACCCACGATGCTTTTGTTGCGAGCCGCATGAAGACCACGTGGCGTATGGAGCACGGCGTGCTCACGGGAGCGGCATGATCACCTGGCTCTTTGGACTGGTACGACGTCGTTGGGGACGAATGATCCCCGCAATTCTTGGCGTCAGCCTCACCATCGCTCTGCTCGCCATCCTCGGAATCTTCATCAACGCCAGCGCGGCGACGATGACCCAGCGCGCACTCGGCGACGTTCCGGTCGACTGGCAGGTGGAGATTGTGCCGAGCGCGAACGTGGACTCCGTGCGAAACGAGCTGTTGAGGACACGTAAGGCTCGCACCATTGATCCGGTCGGATATGCGGACGTCTCGGGCTTCACCGCCGTCAGCGGAGGAACCACTCAGACGACCGGTGCCGGCAAAGTGCTTGGGATCACGTCCACCTATTGGCGAGATTTCCCTGCGGAGCTTCGCACGATGCTCGTCCGCACCGACGGCATTCTGATCGCGCAGCAAACGGCCGCCAATCTTCACGTCACAGTTGGTGACACGCTCACGGTTCAGCGGATTGGTCTCAGTCCGGTGACGGCGCGCGTCGATGGAGTGATCGACTTGCCACAGTCCGATGCATTGTTCCAGGCGGTCGGAGTTCCGGCGGGCGCAGCCCCACAAGCTCCGCCCGACAACGTGCTGGTTGTTCCGATGGATTTGTGGCACCAGTGGTTCGACCAGCAGGGAGTAGTGCGCGGCGGAACGGTTCATACTCAGTTGCACGTTCGTCTCGACCACAACTTGCCGCCCGATCCGCGCGATGCTTTCACTTACGTCGAACAGCTTGCGCGCAGCTTCGAAGCGCGGGTAGTCGGCAGCGCACTCGTCGGCGACAACCTGGCAGCGCGGCTCGATGCGGTCCGCGAAGACGCTCTCTACGCGCGGGTGCTTTTCCTGTTTCTTGGACTACCCGGTGCAATCCTCGCCATCATCCTGACTTTTGCGGTGAGCGCAACCGGTGCCGCGCGTCGACAACGCGAGCAAGCGCTGCTCAGAGTACGCGGCGCAACGACCTCCTCGATCATTGGCCTCGAATCACTCGAAGCGATCATCGTGTCCCTGTTCGGCGTGATCGTTGCGCTCGTTATCACTCAGGTCGTAGTGGCCAGGATGGTGAGCGTGGCAACCGCGACGCGCCAAACAGCGATAGTGCTGGCGATCGCGCTCGTGATCGGGATCGCCTCCGCGCTCGCCGCGGTGATCATTCCGGCGTGGCGCGCCGCGCGCGAAAGTTCCGTCAGAGCGAGTCGTGCCCGGGTCGGCCGCTTGCATCGACCGATGTGGGAGAGAACCTGGATCGATGTCGTGCTCCTCATCATCGCCGGCGCGGTGTATTGGCGCGCGGCAGCGTCCGGTTATCAGATCGTTCTCGCCCCGGAGGGAGTGTCGGCAACATCGGTGTCCTATAGCTCGTTCATCGCACCGTTGGCGCTATGGTTGGGGTTCGGTCTTCTGGTGACGCGCATTTTCCGACGCGGACTCGTCGCCGGCCGCGGTGCAGTCGCGCGGATCTTCCGCCCGCTCGGCGGAGGCATGACTCCGGTCATCGCGGCGTCGACGTCCCGCCAGGCGCGATTGATCACACGCGGGGTCGTCCTCGTGACGCTGGCGTTTGCGTTCGCTGTTTCGACAGCGGTGTTCAACACTACATACAACGTCCAGTCACGCGTCGACGCGGCGTTGACGAATGGCTCAGACGTCACCATCACCGGCTCCAGCGCTTATCCCGCAGGCTCTCTTATCGATAGAGTGCGGAAGGTGCCAGGCGTCCAGGCAGCGCAAGCAATGATGCACCGCTTCGCCTACGTCGGAAGCGATCTCCAGGACTTGTATGGAGTCGATGCGCTAGCGATCGGTGACGCGGTCGATCTCTCCAATGCGTTCTTCGCCAACAACGATGCGAAGGCGACTATGCAGAAGCTCGCCGCGACCCGCGACGGCGCGCTCTTGTCGCAGGAGACGGTGAATGATTTCCAGCTGCGCCTCGGCGACATCATCAGGCTTCGCTTGCAGAGCGCCAAGGATCATCAGTACCATCCCGTGCCTTTCCACTTCATTGGAGTGGTGCGCGAGTTCTCGACCGCGCCGCACGATTCGTTTATCGTCGCGAACGCCAGCTACGTCGGCGAGCAGACCGGTGACAGCGCGCGAGAGGTACTGCTAATCAGAAGCGCGATTCCACCGGCACAACTGGCGGCCCGCATCAAACCGATTTCCGCCACTCTTCCTGGGGCGCGAGTGACCGACCTCGGTTCGGTGCTCAAGACCATCAGCTCCAGCCTCACTGCGGTCGATCTGCATGGTCTCACCTGGATCGAGCTTTCGTTCGCGGTACTGCTGGTTGCGGGCGCAACCGGACTTGTGCTGGGACTTGGGATAATCGAGCGTCGTCGAGATTTCGCGATACTTGCAGGGATCGGCGCCAAACCGAATCAGCTGGCAGCGTTCCTTTGGACCGAGGCGCTGATAATTCTGGTCGCGGGCGCAGTCCTGGGTTTCGCCGTGGGATTTGCAATCGCACAGATGTTGGTGAAGCTGTTGACCGGAGTCTTCGATCCTCCGCCCGAAACTCTGGCAATTCCATGGATGTATCTTGTCGCAATCGTAGTCGCAGGATGCGTTTCGACTGTTGCGGCGGTGATGATTGCGCGCACGGTGACCCAGCGGAAGGTGGTGCAGGAGCTGAGGACGATTTAGCTGGCGCGAGGGCAAAGGCAGTTGCCTGCGCCACTACGCCACCGATCCCGACTCCCGCCGGATGTCACGATAACGAAAGCAGTCGAACAGGTGATCGTTGACCATGCCAACCGCTTGCATGTACGCGTAAATGATAGTTGAACCGACGAAGCTGAAACCGCGTCGTTTGAGATCTCGGCTGAATGCGTCGGATTCTTCCGTCGAGGCTGGAATCTCACGCGACGATTTCCAGCGATTCTGTTTGACGTCGCCCTCGACGAATCGCCAGCAATACGAGTCGAAGCTGCCGAATTCGTCCTGCACGGCGAGAAACGCCCGGGCATTTTTCACCGCTGCCTCGATTTTCATCCGGTTGCGCACGATCCCCGGATCGGCGATCAGCTTGTTGATTCGCGCCGCGGAATACCTCGCAACTTTCTCCGCATCGAACCGGCTGAACGCGCGGCGGTAGCCCACGCGCTTGTTGAGCACTATCGACCAGCTCAGGCCTGCCTGCGCCGCTTCGAGAATGAGAAACTCGAAATGGGTGCGGTCATCGTGGTTCGGTACGCCCCACTCGCGATCGTGATACTCGAGCATGAGCTCGCTGGCGCCCGTTACCCAGGAACATCGTTTTTGCTGCGCATTCGGCATCTCGGTCTTCACAGGAAGTCGTGTCTTTCAATCTGTGTGTTACGTGCTTGAAAGCCGAGCGTCGTAGTTGTACAATAATGGTGTACAGGTTGCCGGAACGGCGATCGTTGACATGGGGCAGCGGCGGGCGGGCTCCCGCTTGCGAGGGAATCAAATGGGTACCACGACTTATAGCCATCTCAGAGAAAATCTTGCTCGGATCTGGGATAAGGTCGAAGACTCTCAGGAACCGCTAATCGTGGAGCGTCGAGGTCATCAGACAATGGCAATCCTCCCCGCTGAGGAGCTGGACGGGCTTCGGGAAACTGCTCACCTGGTGCGCTCGCCGAGGAACGCCGCCAGGCTTCTCACCGCCCTCCAACGTGCGCTGCGGGGACAAACGAAGTCTATCTCCATTGAGGATTTGCGGGCGGAGTTGGACCTCGACACCGATAAGTAAGTCCGCGGCTTCGCGATGAGCGCATCGGGTCGCCGGAGCGGGCCGCCGCGCAAGGCGCGCTCGATGATCATCGAGCCGGAGTGCCTCGAGGATTTGCGCTGGTGGATTGATACCAACCGGAAGACAGCGCAGCGAATCCTTGACCTGATCGAGGCGGTGATGCGGGATCCGTTCTCAGGAATTGGCAAACCCGAGCATCTCAAGCAAATGGGACCGAACATCTGGTCTCGCCGTATCACTGGCGAAGACCGACTCGTTTATCTGGTGCAGAGCGACCGCGTCAACTTTCTGCAAGCGCGATTTCACTATTGATGCTCGCCGGCACCGACAGCCGCTCGCCTGATCCTGCGGGACAACGCGAGAAGGCAAAGCGGCGGCCTCAAGCGCGTCCCCGCTCGAGCGCCAACAGCGCTTCCAGCTCCGGCAGGTGGTCGAAATCGCGCGGTCTGCCCGCCGCTCGCTTCGCTTTGATCAGAGACGGCGGATCGAGCACGCGAAATGACACTCCAAGCGCGCTGATCCTGGGCGACGTTGACGCGATTGCTCAAGGCCGCTGGTTTCGCTCTAAGCACGGACCTCCGGCGCGTGCGTCCGGATCCGCAGATGCTCGAAGACGTTCCACGCATTCTCGCGCTCACGCCGGAACAGCGTCTCCGCGAAGTCGCCGAAGTCAGCCGCGTCCTCTCGGCCGCGCGGCGTGTCTGAAATTGCGCCGCTCGATCCCGAGCAATTGCTCAAGACGCTGAAACGGCACAAGGTAGACTTCGTTCTGATCGGCGCGCTGGCGGCGCGTCTCTATGGATTTCCAAGACTGACCGCGGACGCGGACATAACTCCGGCAGCAGACGCGAAGAACCTCGAGAGGCTGGCTGCTGCTCTCAACGATCTTCACGCCAAGGTCTATACGGAGTCAGTTCCGGAAGG
>JBOHTC010000141.1:0-2441 GCA_050733495.1 Gemmatimonadaceae bacterium
TTTACCGCGTTGTCGACCTCCTGGAGGTCGACTCCGGTGGTGACGTCGAAGGAAGCTTGTTGGGGCATGCGAGAAATCTAAGGTGCAGCCAAAGGATCGGGCGTCGAAGTGCGGGTTCTGGCGGGAGATCGTACCCTTGCGATAGCTGTCTGCCGCGGCTACCGCTTGATCGATCCAGCCGTGAATTCATTGACTATAAAGGCCCAGGTGATTTCCTCACCTGCGTAGTAGGCGCCCAGAAACATTACGAATAGCCTCACTGGCTGGCCCGGCTTGAGCTCTTTGCCGAAATAACTTGCGACGACGTCCTGCACGGGAAGCCAAAGCTGACGTTGGCCTTCCTGGAACAGATACTCGCGATGGAAATCCTGCGCAATAGAGCTGTCGCGCATCATTGCCATTCCCCATCTGCGCAGAAGTTGAAGGCGGATAGGATCCAGCGGCCTCGAGTCACCGTTGTAGATGACGGTTGCGATCGTCGGAAAGTCGTCGCCGCTGAAATGCTCGCCCGGCGTCCTGCTCTCATCCCACCCGGCGCGAATGGTGGAATCGTGCAGCTCCATAATGGCGCCGAGTGTCCCGGGTTTGTATCTGTCCCACTTCGTCTGGGCGTGCGCGATGGCAACGGGCGACGTCAACGCGAGCGCGATCGACAGGCAGATCACGGCCCCTACGCGAGCCCGGCGTTTCCGGGTCGTCGGCCTGATCGTTACCGAGTCTGCCATTGGCTGACTCCGGCCGCTATCACATTCCCAGATCCTTGAGCGCAATATCGTAAAGCTTGCCTTCCAGAGTTCCGAGGGTCTGGCAGGTGATCGTGCCTTTATTCGAAGCCATATCGTCAGCCCGCGCAACAAGCTGGGTATCAATTCTTGAGCTGTCCGCGACCGGGGAGACTTGGGAAACCAGCGATATTGTTATTCGATAGCTGTCAGCGGCTTCTCCGGTCAGGGTCGTGCCGCAACTCACGTACTGACTCATCGCCGCGCCGGCCATTCGTCGCGTCCGCACGAATTCCCTGTTCCCTACCTGTCCGTTTGACGGGTCCCACAGCTTGGTTTCGATGCCGAGTCCAGCGTAAGCGGCCTTGAGAGCCGCGAGCATCCTATCGGGCGCAGCGTGGACGACGGCGGTCCTGGTGCTGTTGTTCTCGTATTGTCGAACGACGCCGGCATCAGTGGTTGCGAGAACCCGCTCGTGCTGTGCTGGAGTGCTGGCGCACGCGACGACAATCGGAACAAAAAGGCTCAGTGATTGGTGACGCATCTATTCTCCGGTGAAACCATTTTCGGTCTTGAGTAGATGGGATTAATACGACCCGGAGCGCACTGAGGGTCCAGCCCAGAATTCACTTGCGACTGACCGGCGACCGCGATTATCCCAGGAACGATTCGAGCGAGCGTCGCCGCGAATTGTGACGGAGCTTTAGGAGTGCCTTTTCCTTGATCTGTCGCACCCGCTCGCGCGTTATCTGGAGAAGTGTACCGATGTCCTCGAGTGTCATCGGATCCGCGCCGTCAAGTCCGAAGTACAGGCGAAGGATTTTTGATTCGCGCTCCTTGAGCGACGACAGCGACTCTTCGATCGCCTCGGATAGCGCTTTCTCGAAGGTGATCTCGTCCGGCGTCGGATTCATGTTGTCCGGGAGATAATCGAGCAGGCGGTTGTCTTCGCCGGGCGTCATCGGCGCGTCGAGCGACAGATGCACCTGCGAGATCATCATCGTCTTGGCAACCTCGTCCTCGCTGATGTCCATCCCTTCGGAGATCTCGAGATTGGTCGGCTGGCGTCCGAGCTCCTGGAGCAGGCTGCTCGCCCTCTTGCCAATGCGATGCAGCGTGCCGGCACGATTGAGCGGGACTCGTACGATGCGCGACTGCTCCGCCAATGCCTGCAAGATGGATTGTCTGATCCACCACACGGCGTAGGAGATGAATTTGATTCCCTTGGTCTCGTCGAATTTGTGGGCGGCGCGAATGAGACCGAGGTTGCCCTCGTTGATCAGATCCGAGAGCGATACGCCCTGATTCTGATATTTCTTGGCGACGGAGACGACGAAGCGGAGGTTCGAGCGAACCAGAGTGTCGAGCGCCTCCTGGTCACTCTTGCGGATGCGCTGCGCGAGCTCGACTTCTTTCTCGCGACTGATGAGGGGAAAGACGCTGATGTCACGGAGATACTGATCGAGCGACCCTTCGTCGACGGTCGATTTCCGATTCGTCGATGCCTTCATAGCGATAGCATCATCCTCTCGAGAACAAGAGATCAGGCACCAGTCCGAACTGCGAAACGACTGCGAACTGCGAAACGACTGCGAACTGCGGACTAGTGAATGAGCTCTCCGAAGCGCTTCCACCGCAAATGAGTCAGCCAGTCCAGGCGGTCTCCAGTGTCGGGCGCGTAGCTATAATAGACCACTATCGGCTGGCCGCGCACAAGTG
>JBOHTC010000142.1:0-1970 GCA_050733495.1 Gemmatimonadaceae bacterium
GGTCCTTGGCGTCCTTGAGTCCAAGTCCGGTCAGCTCGCGCACGACCTTGATGACCTGGATCTTCTTGGCGCCGGCTTCCTTGAGCGTGACCGCGAACTCGGTCTGCTCTTCGGCTGCTGGAGCCGCACTCGCACCGGCACCACCGGCTGCCGGAGCACCGCCGACTGGAGCCGCGGAGATCGTGACGTTGAACTTGCTCTTGAAAGCTTCGACAAGCTCGGAGAGCTCGAGGACGGTCATGTTGCTGATTGCCTCGAGGATCTCGTCTTTGCCCATGGAAGTTGCGGTTGCCATTTGAATTTTTCTCCTGGAAAAAATTAGGCGCCTTCGCGCTGAGTCTTGAGCGCGTCGAGCGCGCCTGCAAACATGTAAAAAAGCCCGTTGAGCGCGCCAACGAAGGCGGCCATCGGTGACTGCATGCCGGCGCCGAGATCAGCCAGCATTTGCTCGCGGGAAGGAAGCGATGCCATGCGCTTCACCTGCGCATTGTCGATCACCTTGCCCTGGAGCATCCCGCCTTTTACGGTGGGCTTGTCCTCGAATTCCTTCGCAAACTCCGTCAGCACTCTCGCCGCAGCGACTGGATCCTTCCCGACGACGAGGCCGGTTGGTCCCTTGAGCGGAGTAGCAGTGAGACCGCTTTCATTTACAGCACGGAGCGCCAGCGTGTTCTTGATGACCACGTAGTCGACGCCCGCTCTCTTGAGCCGCCGACGAAGCTCGGTCATCCGCTTCACGTTGAGTCCGGTGAAATCCGTATAGTAAAGCGACTGTGCGCTCGAAAGCTTCTCCTTGAGCTCGGTGACGAGCTGTTCCTTCTCAGTTCTCTTCATCGGCTAGGTCCGGTATGGGGTGATGTCGACGTTGACCCCGGGCCCCATCGTGCTCGAGATGGCGACGTTGCGAACGTAGACACCCTTCGAAGCCGTTGGCTTAGAGCGGACTATCTGGTCCATGAACGCCGTGAAATTCGACTCCAGCGCTTCAGCCGGAAACGAAACCTTTCCGATTGCGGCGTGTACGTTGCCGGCCTTGTCGACACGGTACTCGATCTTGCCGGCCTTTACTTCGCGGACGGCTCTCGTGACGTCGAACGTCACCGTGCCCGCTTTCGGGTTCGGCATCAGTCCACGTGGACCGAGAATTCGTCCGAGTGCGCCGAGCTGACCCATTTGGTCGGGCGTAGCGATGAGGACGTCGAAGTCCATCCAGTTCTCTTTGATCTTGGCTAAATACTCCGTGCCGACGTAATCTGCGCCTGCGGCTTCTGCTTCTTTCGCCTTGTCGCCGGCGGCGATGACGAGCACGCGGACTGATTTACCAGTGCCTGCGGGAAGAACGACAGTTCCACGCACGGCCTGATCAGCGTGCTTGGGATCGACACCGAGGCGTACCGCAACCTCGACCGTCTCATCGAACTTCGCGAACGCGCTCGACTTGACGAGCTCGATCGCCTGACGCGCCTGATATCTCGTGTCGACGTTCCGCTTTTCGGCTGCTGCCTTGTACTTCTTGCCGTGTTCGTTCATTAGCCCTTCACCTCGATGCCCATCGATCTCGCAGCGCCGGCGACCATCGCCATCGCTGACTCGATGGAATCGCAGTTCAGATCCGGGAGCTTGATCTCGGCGATTTTTTTGATTTGTGCTTTCGTTACTGAGCCGACCTTCGTGCGGTTCGGCACACCCGACCCCTTCTCGATTCCTGCTTCCTTCTTCAGCAGGACGGCCGCGGGCGGCGTCTTGGTGATGAAGGAAAAGGATTTGTCCGAGAAAATCGTGATCTCGACCGGGAGAATCGTATCCTGACCCTGCGTCCGAGCGTTGAACTCTTTGCAGAAGGCCATGATGTTGATTCCCTGGGGGCCAAGAGCGGTTCCCACGGGGGGCGCCGGGTTCGCCTTTCCTGCAGGAATCTGCAGCTTGACGAATCCAACTGCCTTTTTTGCCATGATACTCCTCAGTCGTTA
>JBOHTC010000143.1:0-1021 GCA_050733495.1 Gemmatimonadaceae bacterium
GTCGTTGAACACCTTCATCCAGAACTTGGCGCCTTCGGTGTTCTCGATCCACAGACCGAGAATCTCGCGGCTGCCGTCCGGCCGCACCCCCAGCGCCAGGTACACCGCCTTGTTGCGCACCACGTTGTCTTCGCGGATCTTCACCCGCAGCGCGTCGAAGAAGATCACCGGGTACATCGGCTCCAGTGGTCGCGACTGCCATGCCGTAATCTCGGCGAGCACCGCGTCGGTCACCGTGCTGATGAAATCCGGGGCGACCTCGGTGGCGTACATCTCCATCAGAAATGCCTGAATCTCGCGCACCGTCATGCCGCGCGCGTACATGGCGATGATCTTGTCGTCGAACCCGGTGAAGCGCCGCTCGTGCTTGCCAATCAGCTTGGGTTCAAACTCGCCAGCGCGGTCTCGCGGTACCTCGATGCGAACCGGTCCGTCGTCGGTGAGCACGGTCTTGCCGCTCTTACCGTTACGGTGATTGGTTGCCGCCTCCGGTCTATCCGCACCGGTGGCATAGCCCAGGTGATGGCTCATCTCGGCGCCCAGGGCGCGTTCGATCAGCGCTTTCTTGAACGCGAGCGAGGCGTCTTCGACCGCCTCCGCCGTCATCGGCCCATTGACCAGCTGCTCAAGCAACTCCGGCGGTATCTTGGGCAACACCCTGGCTTGCGCGAGAGCGTTGTTCTTCTGCATCTTCCTCACTGGCTTCGGCATACATGCTCCTTTGAATCGTCATGTTATGCCTCACACACAAAAGTCCGGACAGGCTCCTTCCATCGGCACCGCGCCGAGCAGCACTTCATCTCCCAGGATGAGGGCGCCGGTGAAACAGCCGCGATTGCCGAAGCGCAGTTCCACCGGTCCGACATAGGCACATAAATGTTTGACGCCGTCCGCAGTAGTCACCTCGCGCTCTTCGAGGCGTTCGAGCTTGAGTTGAATCGCCAGACGTTCCGGAATACAAAGATGAAGCGCACCCGTATCGACCAACGCGTTGACCGTCAGCGGCGCAAGGCTGCGGTCG
>JBOHTC010000144.1:0-26493 GCA_050733495.1 Gemmatimonadaceae bacterium
GGGCGAGTACGGCTTTCCGCACTCGCCCTCTGCGCTCTGCGCCCGCCCTTTCGGGCGAGCGAGAGCCAGAATTCTGCATCAGTTACGGAGCCGTGAGGGTAAAGACGATCGGCAAGCTGTACGAACCAGGCGCGTTGCTCGCGCTGGTGAAGTCGCTTACCCAGCTGGTCTTGAAGAAAGCCTGTGCAGGCGTTCCGTTGCTCGCGCTCGCGCCCGAGAGGAACGTTACATCGGCATTCGTGATCGCCGCGTAGGTGCCACCGGACGAAGTCGACCATGACAGGTCTCCGATCGGCTTCACACCGGAATTGCTGCCCAGGTAGGTCCAATCCGTCGCATTCTGTGACTTGATCTTGAGCGTCCAGCTTCTGTTCGATTTGATCGCGAACGTCGGGCCATCGTTAGCAATGACGTTGCCGAGGTCGACGTCGTCGGCGGTCGGGTTCGTAAGCGCGGTGCTCGCTGAGCTCATGCCAAGCTTGACGAGGGTGCCAACGGTGACCGACGCGGTGTTGATCGTGTTACACGTGCCGCCGTTGCCGCTGCACTGTGCGTTGGCCTGGCTCGCGCCGATGGTTGTGCCGAGCACCATCGCGGCCAACAGGGAATAGGTCGCCTTCATTGTTATTTGTTCTCCGAAAGTTTGATGGCGCCGGTGACGAACCAAAGGTTGAAACCGGACGTTTTTTTATAAGCGGTTGTGCTGCACCTATAAGACGCGAGCGCACCTTGTCTGCAACAGGGTTTTCGCCCATTTTCAGACGAGAGTTCTCGCGATTTTGCTTGACTTTTTGCGCCGCGAACTTCTTGCGTCGCGAACGCGTCGGGCGGCTGTGGACGACCCAACATCGCCGAATTGCTTAATTAGTCAAGCGATAGGATTTTGACATCCGGGCCATCGCCAAAACGCGTCGGGGTTTGTTCGGGCTCGGGGGCTAAGCGGTTGAAGGAAAAAGGGATGGAGTTTGTCGCCCCTCTGCCGTTGGGTGATAGAGAATCAGCCCTCCTTGTCTTCGTACTGATCCTTGAGACTGGCGAGGACGTTCGGGTCCGCGAGCGTGGTCGTGTCGCCGAGAGCGCGTCCTTCCGCGATGTCACGCAGCAATCGACGCATGATTTTTCCTGATCGTGTTTTTGGAAGATCAGCGGAGAATAAAATGTCGTCTGGACGCGCGAGCGCGCCGATTTTTTGCGCGACGAATTCGCGCAACTCGTCGCGCAACGCGGGACTCTGTTTGCTCTTGTCGCGAAGGGTGACGAACGCTGCGATTGCCTGGCCTTTTAGCTCGTGGGTTTTTCCGACTACAGCAGCTTCGGCCACGGCGGGATGCTCGACGAGCGCCGACTCGACCTCCATCGTGCCGATGCGATGCCCCGCGACGTTGAGCACATCATCGACGCGGCCCAGGATCCAGAAATAGCCTTCCTCGTCACGCTTCGCGCCGTCGCCCGGGAAATACAAGTCGGGCCGGCCCGGCCACTTCGAGAAGTACGTCTCCACGTACCGCGCATCGTCGCCCCAGATCGTCCGCAGCATCGATGGCCACGGCTTGGTGAGCGCGAGAAGTCCTCCACCGACGTCGATGCGTTTCGCGTTTGAATCCAGCAGGTCGGCGGAATAACCCGGGAGGGCCTGCGTCGCGCTGCCCGGTTTGGTCGCGGTCACTCCTGGGAGCGGGGAGATCACGATCGCGCCCGTCTCCGTTTGCCACCACGTGTCGACGATCGGGCAGCGGTCGCCGCCGATGTGCTCACGGTACCACATCCACGCTTCAGGATTGATGGGCTCGCCCACCGAGCCAAGCAATCTCAGGCGTGAGAGGTCGTGCTTCGCGGGATGCTCGTCGCCCCACTTCATGAACGCGCGGATTGCAGTAGGCGCCGTGTAGAGAATCGTGATGCCTCGCCTCTCGCAGATGTCCCAGAACCGGTCGCGCTCCGGCCAGTCGGGCGCACCTTCGTACATGAAGCACGTGGCACCGTTCGCGAGCGGGCCGTACACGACATAGGAGTGGCCCGTTACCCAGCCAATGTCTGCGGTGCACCAGAAGACGTCTTCCTCCTTGAGGTCGAAAACCATCTTCGTCGTGCTCGTCACCCCGGTGAGATAGCCGCCCGTCGTGTGGACGATGCCCTTCGGCTTACCAGTTGTCCCCGAGGTGTAGAGGATGTACAGGACGTCCTCCGAATCCATCACTTCGGGCACGCAGTCCATCGGGCTTTCCTTCATCAAGCTGTGCCACCACTGGTCGCGGCCGTCCTTCATTTCGCCGAGCGGCTTCTCGTCAGTTCCGGCGCGGCGCTGCACGACGACGACGTGTTTTATCGACGGCGTGTCCTCGAGCGCTTTGTCTGCGTTCCGCTTGAGCGGCACAACCTGGCCGCGGCGGTAGCCGCCGTCTGCCGTGATAAGGATTTTCGCTTCGGCGTCATTGATTCTGTCCCGCAGAGACTCGGGCGAGAATCCGCCGAAAACGACCGAATGGATTGCGCCGATTCGGGCGCACGCGAGCATCGCGATCGCTGCTTCGGGAATGAGCGGAAGATAGATCGCGATCCGATCACCCTTGTGAGCGCCAAGCTTCTTGAGGACGTTGGCGAACTTTGTCACCTCGCAATACAGATCCCAGTACGTGAGCGTCCGCTGGTCACCCGGCTCTCCCTCCCAGATGAGCGCCGCTTTGTTCCGGCGAGGACCTGCGATGTGCCTGTCAATACAGTTGGCCGCTATGTTGATCTTTCCGCCGGTGAACCATTTCACGTGCGGAGGATCCCACTCAAGGACCTTTTTCCAGGGCTTTATCCAGTCCAGCTCGCGCGCCTGGTCGGCCCAGAATTTCTCCGGGTCCCGCGCTGCTTGAGCGTAGATGTCCGCTGTGCGGACGTTCGCGGCTCGGCTGAAATTCTCCGGCGGCTCGAATTTACGGGTTTCCTCAAGAAGTACGTCGATGTCGGTCATTGTCAGAAGCTCGGTGGACGCGCGGAAACGAATCGTATCGCAAGGATACTGCGTTTTGCGCGCATCTCGCCAGAGTGGCAAGTTCTAGGCGAATGCCCTCCACAATTTCCGCCCAGCCGGCCGCCGTCGAAGTCGTCGACCTGACGCGCTCCTTCGGGCTCAGGAAGGCGGTTGCAGGCGTGTCTTTTTCCCTGGCACCGGGGGAATGTCTCGCTGTTTTCGGACCGAACGGCGCTGGCAAGACCACTCTGCTCCGAGTGCTGGCTGGTCTTCTCAGACCTTCGTCGGGGGTCGCCCGCGTCTCCGGAATCGCGCTTCCCGCGGGGACCGAAGTGAGGTCGCGCGTCGGGCTCATATCGCATCACACCATGCTCTACGAGGCGCTATCGCCGCGCGAGAATGTCTCCTTTGCGGCGCGTCTCTACGGCGTGCGTGACGTGAGGGGAAGTGTAGACAGCTCGCTTCAGCGGATGTCGATGCTCGAGCGCGCCGACGCACCGGTTCGATCGCTGAGCCGGGGAATGCAGCAACGGGTATCGATTGCTCGCGCGATGGTCCATTCGCCGCGGCTCGTACTTGCCGACGAGCCATATAGCGGACTGGACGAGAGCGGCGCGCGCGCGCTGACCGCGTTGCTCCAGGAGCTGCGATCGTCCGGGACCGCGATCATCATCGTCACGCACAACCTCGCGGAGGGACTGTCGCTCGCGACGAACGCTGCAGTCATGCACCGCGGCCGATTCGTGCGGTACGACCGGCGAGCCACTCTGGATGCTGCGTCTTATTCGGACATCTACCGCGAGGCGCTCACCTCAGGTGAGTGAGACATTGTCCGCGGCGTGGCTGATCGCCCGGAAGGACCTGGCGATCGAGTTCAGGACGCGCAGCGCTTTCTTATCGAGCGTCGTGTTCGCGCTGCTCGGGCTGGTGATCTTTTACTACGCTTGGGACCCGACGGCGGTAAGCGTCACCGATCTGGCACCGGGAGTACTCTGGATAATCTTCACCTTCTCGGGACTGCTTGGACTTCACCGCTCGTTCGGAGTCGAGGCGGCCGACCACGCCATCGACGGTCTTCTCGCCTCCCCGGTGTCGCGCCACTCGATCTTCCTCGGTAAGGCGATTGCGAATCTCGTTTTTGTGGCGGCTGTGCAGGTAATCGCCATACCCGCGCTCGCCATTTTCTATAACCTTCCGCTCGGGCACGTCGCCGCGCCCCTCGTCATGATCGCGGTCCTCGCGGCTGTCGGACTAGTCGCGGTCGGAACTTTATTCAGCGCGATGGCAGTCAACACGAGGCTGGCGGAGCTGCTCCTGCCGATGCTCGCTCTCCCGTTCTTCGTGCCGATTGTGATTGCGGCGACGCAGGCGACGGCGAAGCTGTTGAGCGGCCGTCCGCTCGTCGAATCTGGTGCGTGGCTCAAGCTGCTGCTCGCGTTCGATATCGTGTTCGTCGCGGCGTGTGCTCTCGCCTACCCGTTCACGATCGAGGATTAGCGGAGACTTCTGATCTAAGGGTCCGTAGTCCGCAATCCGCAGCTTCTGTTCGCAGTCCTCAGTTCGCAGCTTCTGTTCGCAGTCCTCAGTTCGCAGCTTCTAGTTCGCAGTTCGCAGTTAGTTCCCCAACCCGCAATCAGTCAGCAGTTCGGAGTAGTCCTAACGCTGTAGCGCGGCCGGTCGTCGAGCGGTATGGTATTGCGACCCCAAAAACGCGGAGTGGTCAATGAAAGGGAAGTACCTGCTCTATGGCACCCTTGCCGCCGCCGTTACGCTTTTCGTGTGGCAGGCCGTTTCGAACGCTGCCATCCCATGGCACCAGGCGACCGTCAACAGCTTCAAGGACAACGCAGCAGCTGTGCAGGCGATCCGCGCGCAAGCACCCGCGAACGGAGTGTATGTCGCGCCCGAGGGAATCGTCCTCGCACAGTCACTTACTCCGACCCTCGCCGACAAGTCGAAGTCGATGGGCACCAACCTGGCAAAGCAATTCGTTATCGACCTCGTCGCCGCTTTGGTGCTCTGCCTGGCGCTCGCCGATCAGAGAGTCCGACGGAGCGCGCGCGACGTTGCTCTCCGGCTCGGCGCGCTCGGGCTGGCGGCGGGGATGATCAAGGAATTCTCAGATTGGAACTGGTACGGATTTGGGGCCAGCTACGCGTTCGTCAACATGGTCGATCTGGCGATCCAGTTCGTCATCGCGGGTCTCGTCATCACCTGGATCCGGAACCGTCTGATGCGCGGTGAGGCCTTCGCGGTCGATCCTGCATCGGGCGTCCGAGCGCAGGGAACCTACCAGCCGCCGGCGGAAATGCGCGCTCCGACCCGATGATGTGAGTCGGCAAGGGAACCGGCGCTCGCTTAAATTGGACGGGTCGGTGACACGCGTCACCGGCCCGTTCGCACTTATAACCGCTCTGAATGAAGATCTCCTGGCTTCCAGCCGTCGCCGGCGTGGCCGTAGTCGGCACCGTCATCCGCGCGGCCTTTTTCACGCCGCTCGAGGCGAAGCAGGGGGCTGCGCAAAAAATCTTCTATCTGCACGTCCCCGCGGCGTGGGTCGCATTCGTCGCATTCGGGCTGGTCGCGATTGCGAGCGGCGTTTTTCTCTGGATCCGCGACCAGCGTCTCGACCGGTTCGCCGAGAGCTCGGCCGAGGTCGGCGTCGTGTTTACATCTGTGGTGCTGATCACGGGGCCACTCTGGGCCAAGCCCATTTGGGGAACCTACTGGGCGTGGTGGGATGTGCGTCTGGTCTCGACCCTTTTTCTCTGGTTCATCTACGTTTCTTACATCGTTCTTCGCGGAGCGATCGAATCGCCTGAAATGCGAGCGCGCTACTCGGCCGTGCTCGGAATTCTTGGCGCCCTTCTAATTCCGTTTATCCATTTGAGCGTCTATCTGTTCGCGACGATGCATCCGCGACCGATTGTCGGAAAGCCAAGCGCGCCGTCGCTTCCCAACGAGATGCTGCTGACCCTCATGATCTCGCTGGCCTCGTTTACCCTTTTATATCTTGCGTTTGTTCGCTCGCGCTACCGCTACGCGGTCGAGCGCGATGCGATTCTCGCCGCGGCGGCCCAGAATGCCTGAGACCTCCTCGTACTATCACGTCGCCTACACCATCGCCCTCGGCATTTATGTGGCTTATGCCTTGAGCCTCTATTTCCGCCGCAAACGACTGAGGTCCCGATAAATGGGGCACGTGTCGGTGTCCAGGGAGACTCCCGCTGAAGTCTCGGATCCCATCAACGCCCGGATTCTCGCCGTCTCCGAGGACCGGATTCCCGGCTTCGTGACTGAACCGTTCGCCGAGATCGCGATTGCGTCAGGCGTGGGCGAGACGGTCGTCATGGAGCGCTTGCGCGCGATGCTTTCCGCGGGCGTTGTCCGACGGATCAGGCAAACTCTGATGGCGACCAATCTCGCTCCCGGCGCGCTCGTAGCCTGGCGAGTGCCGACCGAGAAGCTCGACTCGGCCTTCAACTACCTCGCGAAGGAAGACCCGTTCTCCGGTCACGTTGTAATTCGCTCGACTGACGCTGAGACCCAGGGCTCTGTCTACCGTCTGTGGACGACGCTCAAAGTTCCGCAGGGTTTTTCGATGAAGAAGCATTGCGACTTTCTAGCGACCAAAATCGGCGCATCGGCCTACCGAAGCATGCCGGCGAAGCATCTCTTCGCTCTCGGTGTTGGGCACGTTCGTCGTCGCGGTATGGAACCCGGTTCGCGAAGCGACGAGCCCGGACGCGTTCTCGACACGAATATTGTTGAGTTGTCTTCTCTCGACTGGCGCGTTCTAACGGCACTCAAACGGGAGTTCACACCCGACGAGATCGTGCCGGATCCGTGGAGCCGGCGAGCCGCGGACGCCGGACTCACGCGCGACGAATTCGTTCGTGTCGCGCGATCGCTCGGAGAGCGCGGAGTAATTGGGCGGTTCTCCACGTTCCTCGAGCACGTGAAGCCATCGGCAACAGGTGAGCGAGTCACGCGGTACAACGCGTTGTTCCACTGGCGCGTTCCGCCGGGACGCGAGATCGAAGCCGGAAAAGAAATCGGCCGTCATCACATACTCACGCACGCGTACTGGCGTGAAGGGGGTGTGGAGTTCGCGCACGTGAATCTCATGGCGGTAGCGCATGGAACGGACAAAGACCTGGTCCTCGCGCATAAGGCAGCGATCGACGAGCACCTCTCTCAAGCCGGCATCCCCGTCGCTTACACCAGCGTGTTCTGGGGCGGACGCAGCGAGATCAAGCCGTCCGAGATCTCGCCGGTGGAGTATGCTCGCTGGGCGAGGAGCGTAGGACTCGCTACGCGCTCGGATGCGCCGGCCGACCAGGCGCACCGAACTTCGGCTAACTCGTTCGTTGAAGGAACCACAATTGAGTGAGGGGAAGGTCTTTCTCGTCGGCGCCGGCCCTGGCGATCCGGGTCTCATCACCGTAAGAGGACATCAGCTGATCGACTCCGCGGACGCGGTCGTCTACGATGCTCTCGCGAACGTGGCGCTGCTTCCCGCTGGTGCGCGCGAGACGGGCCGGCCCGAGCTCTATTACGTCGGCAAGCGTGGCGGAGCGGCCGGACGAGTCACCCAGACGGAGATCAACGAGCTGTTGGTGAGGCTGGCGCGCGATGGCAAGCGCGTCGTGCGTCTCAAGGGCGGCGACCCGTTCGTGTTCGGCAGAGGTAGTGAAGAAGTGCAGGCGTTGAACGATGCGATGGTTCCCTTCGAGGTCGTGCCCGGGATTACTGCGGGCATCGCGGCACCAGCGTACGCTGGAATTCCGGTGACGCATCGCGGGCTTTCGACGTCGGTGACCTTCGTGACCGGGCACGAGGACCCGGCAAAACCTTCGACCCAGACTAACTGGTCCGCGCTCGCGAAAGCCGGTGGAACCATCGTCCTCTACATGGGAGTGAAGACCCTCCGCAGCATCACCGACGCGCTCATGCAGGGTGGCATGCCCGCGGAGATGCCGGCGGCGGCAATTCAGTGGGGAACACTTCCAAAACAGCGAACGGTCGTCGCAACGCTCGACACGATTGCAGCAAGAGCAGAAGAACAAAACCTGACTGCGCCGGTGATCACCGTTATCGGCTGGTCCGTCGTTCTCCGCGAAGAGCTGGCCTGGTTCGAGCGCCGCCCGCTATTCGGAAAGCGGATCGTCGTGACACGCGCGGCACAGCAGGCGACCGCGCTCAGCGAGAAACTGCGCGAGGTGGGCGCGAATGTCCTGGAGATGCCCGCCACTCAGATCGCGAGGCTCGATCTCGCTCCACTCCGCAGTGCGATTGGGCAAATCGCTTCATTCGAATGGCTCATCTTCACCAGTCAGAACGCGGTTTCAATTTTTTGGGAGCAACTCCTCGGCGCCAGCCGCGACGCTCGCGCCCTCGCGGGAGTGAAGATCGCGGCCGTAGGGCCGTCTACCGCTGGCGCTCTGCTCGAGCGGGGGATCGCCGTCGATTTGGTTCCTGAGCGTTTCGTCGCGGAAGGCGTCATAGATATGATGCAGGTCCGTGACGACGTCGCCGGTTCAAACATTCTTTACGTCACGGCCGAGGGCGCGCGCGAAGTGCTTCCCGAAGCACTGACCAAAATGGGAGCTGATGTTCGCGTCATCGAGGCCTACCGGTCCATCAAAGATGGGCAGGGAGCGGAGCGGCTCGCTCGCGCGATCGAAGCCGGCAAGGTGGATCTCGTGACGTTCACGTCGGCGTCGTCGGTCAAGGCGTACGTCGATGCGGTTGGCGCCGACTTGGCGGCGCGTGTTCCAGCGGTGTCGATCGGGCCGCAGACATCGACTGCATTGCGCGAGGCAGGACTTGAGGTCCGACATGAGGCGGAAGAGTCGACCATCGACGGACTCGTTGCGGCGATAGTGCGTGGCGCGTAAGCCGCAGAGCGATCCCGAATTGCTGCGGATTGGAACGCGCGCATCAGAGCTCGCGTTGCGCCAGGCGCGGCTGGTCGAGAATGCCTTGCTGGCTCGAGGCATTCGCTCGGAGCTCGTGACTTTCAAGACTACTGGCGACAAGAAGCTCGATCAGCCTCTGACAGAAATTGGCGCGAAAGGTCTGTTCACGCACGAGCTCGAGGTAGCTCTCGCGAAAGGCAAGATCGACTGTGCAGTCCACTCGCTCAAAGACCTGCCCACCGAATCGAGCGAAGGACTCGAGATTGTCGCTCAGCTCGAGCGCGAGGATCCGCGCGACGTGCTCGTCGTGAATCGCGGCACCGGCGCCGACGGTCTCGATGATCTTCCCGCTGGATCGCGCGTCGGCACGTCGAGCCTCCGCCGTCGGGCGCAACTGATGGCAAGACGGCCGGACCTCGAGGTCGTCGAGCTGCGCGGCAACGTGCCAACGAGACTCAGTAAGGTCGAAAGCGGCAAAGTCCACGCGGCGATCCTCGCGGCGGCTGGTCTTATTCGTCTCGAGGTGCAACAGCGCATCACGATGTTTTTCGACCCGACGGAATGGATTCCCGCTCCTGGACAGGGCGCGATCGCGGTTCAGGCGCGGACGGAGGATACCCGATTCAATGAGATCTTGATGTCCCTCAATGACGAGGCGACGTCGGTCGCGACACGTGCCGAACGCGCATTTCTCGCGGCACTCGACGGAGGCTGTCAGGTTCCGATCGGCGCAATCGTTACCGGCGACGATGCTTCGCGGCCTACATTATATGGTATGCTGGCTGACGTTACTGGTAAGCACATCGTGCGGGGATCGCTTCCGCTCGATCCCGACTTCCCCGAATCCACTGGCGAGGCCTTGGCCGCCGAGATCCGGTCGCGCGGCGGATCGAGTCTATTGATTGAGCTGCGGCAGCTCTCAGGGCTTCCCGCGCCCCAGCCCGAGTAGAGTGTCGAGTTTCCCCCAGTACCGGCCGCGCCGGCTCCGTCGTACTGCCGCGCTCAGAAATCTGGTTCGCGAAACGCATCTCGCACCCGCGCAGCTCGTGCTGCCCGTCTTCGTTCGTGATGGCAAAAAGCTTCGCAAGCCGGTCGGCTCGATGCCCGGTGTTTCTCAGACGTCTGTAGACGAGATGCTCCGCGACGCGGAGGCAGCGGCTAAGGCCGGAGTCGGCGGCATCATATTGTTCGGAGTACCGGAGACGAAAGACCCGATCGGATCATCCGCCTGGGACGACAGTGGGGCGGTCCAATCGGCGGTTCGTGCATTAAAGAAGGAAGTACCCGATCTGGTCGTGATCACCGACGTCTGCATGTGTGAGTACACCGACCACGGCCACTGCGGTGTGCTGAAGGACGGTGAAGTCGACAACGATGCGACCCTGGAGCTACTCTCTCGTGCCGCCCTGTCCCACGCACGAGCTGGCGCCGACATCGTGGCACCGAGCGACATGATGGACGGGAGAGTTCAGGCAATACGATCGTCGCTGGACGCGGACGGACTTTCCGGCGTATCGATCCTCAGCTACGCGGCAAAGTACGCATCGGCGTACTACGGTCCGTTTCGCGAGGCGGCGGAGTCCGCGCCTCGATCGGGCGATCGCCGTGGCTACCAGATGGATCCGGGAAACGCGGAGGAAGCAATGCGGGAAGTGCTGTCCGATATCGAAGAAGGGGCCGACGCAGTGATGGTCAAGCCCGCCGGACCGTATCTCGACATCGTGTCACGCGTAAAAGGGCAGACCGGCTATCCCGTCGCCGCGTATCAGGTGAGCGGTGAGTATGCGATGATTTGTGCGGCAGCCGACCGCGGCTGGATCGAGAAAGACCGGGTGATGATGGAATCTCTGTTGGGGATTCGTCGCGCCGGGGCCGATTTCATCGTGACGTATTTCGCGACGGAGGCCGCTCGCAAACTCAAATGAATCTTCCATGAACTCCTTTCATTTGATCGGGCGAACAATTCTTCCTACAGCAATCATCGCGTCCGTTGCGATAGCGCAGACACCCGACACATCGCGCATCGACACGCTTCCGCCGGCGTCGGTGATCGAGCTGCCGTTCTCGTTCCAGAGCGGAACTCTGACACTGCCGGGCACGCTCACGTTGCCAGCCAACTACAAGGGGCGCGTTCCAGTCGCTCTCATCGTCGCCGGATCTGGACCGATGGATCGCAACGGAAACTCGGCCGGACCGCTCAGAGCACAAAACAACTCCAATCTCTACGCGATTCTTGCGTGGCAGCTGGCCAGCGCCGGAATCGCCTCCGTGCGCTACGACAAGAGGGTGCTTGGCGAGAATCTCCACAAGATCGATGTCGCCCAGACGTCGATCGACGATTTTGTCGCCGACGTGATTGCCGGAGCGCGGAAACTCGTCTCCGACCGGCGCTTCTCGAAGGTAATTCTGATCGGCCACAGCGAGGGCGCCGAGCTGGTTCTGCAGGCGGTCAATCGAGGCGCGCCGGCGTCCGGAATCGTGATGATGTCGGGTGCGGGCAGACCAATCATGGCAGTACTGCGAGCGCAGTTAACGAAGCAGCTGCCGCCGGAAGAGCTCACGCGGTGGGATTCCGCGTCGGCCCGCTACCTGCGCGGAGAAGACCCGGGTGATGTGCTTCCGGGGTTGAGGTCGCTGCTACTGCCCGTGAACAGGCGATTCATGCAAACGTGGGTCAAGTACGATCCGGTCGCTGAGATCTCGCGGGTCAAAATTCCGGTGCTCATCGTGCAGGGAGGGCACGATGTGCAGGTGAGTGAAGCCGACGCGCGCGATCTCAAAGCGGCCAACCCCAAGGCAAGGCTCGTCATCATTCCCGAAGCCAACCACGTGTACCGGGCGGCCACCACCACGACTGCCATGTCCCAGCTGCGCCTTTACACTGATCCAACGATTCCGATAGTACCCGAGCTCGCACCCTCGATCATCGACTGGGTGAAGAGCCTCAACTAACTTGTAATTCCCGACCATCGTAACGAAATAATGCGCTACAGGATGTTCCCCGGAACTGACATAAAGGTCAGCGAAATCGGATTCGGAACCTGGACGCTCTCCACCGGCTGGTGGGGAGAGAAGACGGATGAAGAGGCCGTCGAGATGCTTCGCGCATCGAAGCGCGACTTCGGCGTCAACTTCTTCGACACCGCCGACACGTATGGCAACGGCCGCGGCGAGAAGCAGCTAGCCACCGCGTTCCGAGGCAAGCGCGACCAGGTTGTCTATTCTACAAAAATCGGCTACGACATTTACGACGCGGCCGCCCAGTCGACACGACGCGGTCAAAGCGAGCTGCCGCAGAAGTTCGATCGCGATTACATGCGATTCGCCCTCGACAAGTGCCTCCAGCGGCTGGAGACCGATCACATCGACGTGTTGCAGCTCCACAACGTCAAGATGGAGCATGTGCGGGATGCATCGATCTGGCGGGCGCTTCGCGAAATGCGTGACGAAGGTCTGATCTCGGTATGGGGCGCCGCCTTTGGCCCCGCGATTGGTTGGCTTTACGAAGCGGTGGAGCTGTGCGAGCGCGAGAGCGACATCGGTACCATCCAGATGATCTGGAACATCCTCGAGCAGCATCCGGGAACGGCGATGGTCGACGCTGCTCGCGAGCGCGCGCCGGACTGTACTTTCAACATTCGCGTGACCCACGCGTCGGGGATGCTGGAAGGCAAGTACACTGAAGAAACCCAGTTCGCGCCGAACGACCATCGACGGCATCGACCACGATCGTGGCTCACGAACGGCGTGAGAAAAGTCCGCACTCTCGATTTTCTCACCACCCGAATGACCCTGGGACAGGCAGCTCTCAAGTGGCTTCTTGCCGAACCGTACGTTGTGACGACGCTGCCGAACATCTACGACATGGAACAGCTGAAGGAATTTGCCGAAGCGTCGGACAAACCCGACCTCACGCCTGAGGAGATGCAGGGGGTCTCGGACCTCGCCGCCCGCAATTTCGGGATCGAAGCGGAAGAGATGTCGTATAAAGGCACGATGGAGCGCGTCACTACGTGATCAACCCATGGCACGACCTGAGCGCGGGTATCCATCCGCCGGACAACGTGACGGCCGTCATCGAAATTCCTCGCGGTAGCCGCAACAAGTACGAGCTCGACAAATCATCCGGGATGATACGCCTCGACCGGGTGCTGTACTCAGCGGTGCATTATCCCGGGGACTATGGACTCATTCCGCGAACGCTGCACGAAGACGGCGATCCGCTTGATGTCCTGGTCCACCTGAACGAGCCGACTTTCCCCGGGTGCCAGATCGACTGCCGCCCGCTCGGTGTTCTGAAAATGCTGGATCGTGGCCAGCCCGACGACAAGATCCTCGCTGTGCCGTGCCACGATCCGTATTACCATGAATACTTCGACATCGCCGACCTCTCACAGCATTATTTGAAGGAAGTGGAGCATTTCTTCCATATATACAAGGACCTCGAGGGAAAACGGGTCGAGATCGTTGGCTGGGAGAAGAGCGAAGTTGCCGCTCGGGTGATCACGGAATCGATCGAGCGCTATCAGGAGCGGTTCTACCAGGTGGGTACCTAATCACTCGATGCGAGTGACTGCGTCGGGCGGAGAACGGATGATGAAAAATCAGCGATCACTGCGCGTTTCCTGCGCCCTGGCGATGGCCTTCGCCGTTCTAGCATCGGCGTGCAACAAGAGTGCTGACCAGGTCGTGAAAGGCCGCAACGGACCCAATGGGCCGGCGCGCGACAGCATCAGCGACCTCTCGCTTTCCGAGGATGGACTCGGCCAGATCCAGATCGGGATGAATCTCGACGATGCCGTCAACATGGGGCTGCTCAACGAGAATCCGGACATGAAGCCCGACTGCGACTTCGTTTTTCCGGCGGTCGGCGCGGGCATTCCCGATGGAGTGAGTGTGATGGTGGTGAAGGGAAAGATCGCGCGAATCGATGTAGACACGGGATCTGTAACTACCGAAGACGGCGCGAGAATCGGCGACACCGAGGATAAGATCCGCAGTATCTACGACGGCGACATCCAGGTCGAGCCGCACAAGTACATCGAGGGCGGTCACTACATGACCGTCATGGGCGACAGCACGAGCGCCGGCAAGGCGATCGTTTTCGAGACCGACGGCAAGCGGGTGACTGCGTTTCGCGGTGGGCGGCTTCCCGAAGTGAAGTGGATCGAAGGTTGTAGTTAGTTTGCGAGGTCGAACACTTTGGTGATGCGATCGGAATGGCCGCGAAGTTCCTGACAGCAGACTGGCGATACCTGGCGATGCTCAACTACGAGGTCGACCAGTCCGTGCTCATGCCGTACCTGCCGCGCGGTACCACCCTCGATACATGGAACGGCCGTCACTACCTGAGCCTCGTCGCGTTCCTCTTCATGGACACACATGTCCTTGGCCTTCCCGCGCTTTTTCACCAGAACTTCGAGGAAGTGAACCTCCGCTTCTACGTGAAGAGGAAGGTCGGTGAAGAGTGGCGCACCGGGGTCGTGTTCATTCGGGAGATGGTTCCACTGCTTCTGGTAGCCGAGACAGCGAAGCTCACCTACAACGAGCCGTATCGTACCGTGCCAATGCAGCACGCCATCGTGAAAACGAACGGGGAGCTGCAAAGCGTCGAATACCAGTTCGGAGCGGGACGCGACCTGTGCCGCGTGACGGTCCACCTCGATGGCGAACCGCGCGACCTCGAGCACGGATCTGTGGAGGAATTTCTCTCCCACCGGCAGTGGGGCTACACTCGCCAGCGCGATCGCGGCACAATCGAGTATAAAGTGGACCACCCGCGATGGCGCATCTGGCCGACGGCGAGTCAACAACTCGATGGCCCTGTCCAGGCTTTCTACGACGAGCCGTTTCCGACTATACTCTCAAGAGTCCCGGCGTCCGCGTTCGTCGCCGATGGCTCCGCGGTGGCGGTCCACATGCCAGAGCGGATCGCGTAACCCCAACAAGTGGAAGTCCAGACCATGACAGCTACAGCAATGACGCCCGACCTTCGATTCCCAGTCGGGAAATTCGACGGGAATCAACCCATTCGGGAGACCGACTATCCGCGCCTGATTGGTGAGATCGCAGCCGCGCCGGGCGCGCTACGATCCGCCGTGGCGGGACTCTCACGTGACCAGCTGGAGACTCGCTACCGCCCCGGCGGCTGGACCGTCAAACAGGTAGTGCACCACGTGCCGGACAGCCATCTGAATGCGTACATCCGGTTCAAGCTCGCGCTCACGGAGGACGAGCCGACCATCAAGCCCTACGACGAGGCAAAATGGGCGGAGCTTCCAGATTCGCAGCGACTGCCGATCGATGTGTCGCTGGATCTTCTGGATTCGCTTCATCAGCGCTGGGTCGTGCTCCTCCGCGCGATGGAGCCCTCTGATTTCAATCGTGCGGTGCGCCACCCCGACGGCGATCGCTTGCTTACGCTGGCGCAGCTGTTGGGTCTATACGCCTGGCACGGACGTCATCACGTCGCCCACATCACCGCCTTGAAAAAGCGGGAGGGGTGGTGACAGAGCAGGTTGGCTTCGCGCCAACCTCTGCCCGTCCCGCTTTTGACCGGCACCACGCTTGCCTCTCTTGAACGTCCAACCTGAAGGCAGGGCAAGTGCGGATCAGAACTGAAACTCTGAAGTCGAGAAAAACCACCTGGCTGCTCGTCGGAGCAGGTGCGGCGATGATAGCGGGACGTCTGGTCGAGCGCGGACTCGACAGCGGATGGAGAGCAGTGAAGGATGAGGATCCTCCGGAACGGCCCTGGAGGCGTGGGGAGAGCTGGCCCGCTGCGCTCGCGTGGACAGCCTTGTCCGCGGCGACCGTCGCCACCGTGGAGCTGGTCGCGCGTCGGAGCGCACACTTGGGCCTCAAACGCCTCACCGGCAAACGAATGCCCGCGAATCTGTGAATCACTCGGCCCAGTTCCTCAAGCTGGTTGACGATGCAAAGTCCCGGATCCACGAAGTCAGCGTCGACGACGCGCGACGGAAGCTGGAATCGGGAAAGGCGAAGGTGATCGACGTCCGTGAGGATAGCGAGTGGGCGGCTGAACACGTGCAGGGCGCGGAACATATTGGTCGGGGAGTCATCGAGCGGGACATCGAATCGCGCGTCCCCGACAAGCGCGCCAACCTTATCCTCTATTGCGGCGGCGGGTTTCGGTCGGCGCTCGCGACTGACAACCTGCAGAGGATGGGCTACACGAACGTCGCTTCGATGGCGGGCGGCTGGCGAGCGTGGAAGGAAGCGGGCGGACCAGTGGATTCCGCGACCGACTGACGACAGCTAGGCGAGCTACGGTCGCAGCTCTCCGTGATCAACGGGCTCGCGGGCGCGTCGCATGAACAGAAACTCGTATAGCAGTCCCGCTATCAAACCACCGGTGATTGGCGCGGCGAAGTACAGAAGCTGCGCCTCATAAATACCGCTGGCCACGGCCGGCCCAAACGATCGCGCCGGATTCATCGAGCCTCCGGTCATCGGGCCGATCGCGAGTATATCGGCGGCGATAACGAAGCCCACCCCCAGCCCACCGATCTTCGGCCCGCGAAGATCCACCGCGGTCCCGTACACGACGAACACCAAAAAGAACGTTGCTATCGCCTCGACGAGGAAGGCTTGTCCGCCGGTTACATCGAGCGCGATCGTCAGCCCACCACCCCTCGTCGCGGTGAACGTTGTATCGGAGAAGGCGAACTTGAGGGCGTATCCCGCGGCCACCGCGCCCAGAAGCTGCGCCACGATATAAAGGGCGGCCATCATCACCTCGATCCGCCTCGTAACAAGCAGGCTGAGCGTCACCGCCGGATTGAAGTGTCCCGAGACACGCATCAGCGCGCTGATCATCACCGCCATCATCAGACCGTGGGCTAGCGCGATCTCCAGGAGTCCGGTGGGCGATCCGGTAATTCTCGCGTGAATGATCGACGCGCTTCCCACGAAGACGAAGCCGAACGTGCCGATGAATTCCGCCGCAAAATGCCGCCACGCGTCCCGCATTTCCTGCCCCCATCGTAAATGTTGGGGCCGCGGCGCGTGAGCTCGCTAGATCACTCTACGCAATACCAGCGCGGCGTTGATGCCACCGAAGCCGAAAGAGTTGGTGAGGATGTGCTCCACGCGCTGCTTTCGTCCCGTACCTGGCAGAAAATTAAGATCGCACGCGCTGTCCGCAACCTTGAGGTTGACTGTGGGTGGAAGCCACTCGTGCTCCAGCGCCAGAGCGCAGATCGCGGTCTCTATCGCACCGGAGGCGCCCAATGCGTGGCCGTAATAGCCCTTGGTTCCACTCATCGGGACCTCGTATGCGCGCTCTCCCAGGACCTGCTTGATCGCCATTGTCTCCGTCGTATCGTTGAGTGGCGTCGAGCTGCCGTGGGTGTTGACGTACCCGATTTCTCCAGCAGAGACGTTGGCATCATCGAGCGCGAGGCGCATGGACCTCGCGGCTTGCGAGCCGTCAGGGCGCGGCGCAGTCATGTGGTGCGCATCGTTCGTCGTTCCGTAGCCGGCAATTTCTGCGTAGATCTTCGCTCCGCGTGCCTGGGCCCTCTCGTACTCCTCGAGAACGAGCACCGACGCACCCTCTCCCATCACGAATCCGTCCCGATCCTTGTCGAACGGGCGCGAAGCGGATTCGGGTTCCTCATTGCGCGTTGACATCGCGCGAATCAGCGCAAATGCCCCGAAGCACAGTGGCGCCAGCGGCGCTTCCGCCCCGCCGGCGATCATCACATCGGCATAGCCATCGCGGATCTGTCTGAACGCATCGCCGATCGCGATGGTTCCCGAAGCGCAGCTCATCGCATTGGTGGAGTTCGGCCCCATGACGCCGAGCTCGATCGCGATGTTGCAGCTGGACGCTCCGCCGAATACCGCGAGCGCGAGTGTCGCATCGACAGCGCGCAGCCCCTGCTGAAGAAAGACCGCGAGCTGACTCTCAGCGTAGGCGACGCCGCCGAGTGCAGTGCCCATGTTCGCACCGATGCGCTCCTTGTTCTCTCGGCCGAGATCGAGATTCGCGTCGGCCAGCGCCATCTGCGCGCCAACTACCGAGAACTGCGCGAAGCGATCCAGCCGCTTCGCGCGTTTGTTGTCAAGGTGATCACTGGGAACGAAGTCGTTGATCTCGGCCGCGTTGTGACTTCGGAAAATCGAGGGATCGAATCGCGAGATTGATCGCACCGCCGAGCGTTGGCGCAGAAGACCGCACCAAAGTCCGTCGATGGTGGTGCCAATCGGCGTGATGGGTCCGATTCCGGTGATTACAACTCTGCGTCTCTTCACTTCAGTCTATCTCCTCTCGGGCTGCAACCGCTTCGCCCTGGTTTCTGCCACTGATCCGATACCAGCCAGCGTACGTGATGCGATTCCGTGCACGAACACCGGACCGATCAAATAGACAGCTGCCCACATTCCGAGCAGCGGTATGTCGGGTCCTGCCCATATGTGCACTATTCGTACGTGCGTACCCGGTCCTGATGGAACGAACGTCCACTCGACCTCCATCCCCTTCGTTATACCCCCGACATGTCGAAAGCGAATCGCCGGTCCCTCCGCGATCACGGACATCTCGGAGAGCCACCACGTCGGCCAGCTGAGTCGGAGTCCGCCGCGTGGTGTTTTTGCGAGCTCGAACGGACGATAGGCCGACATCTCTACCAGCCCTCCGCCGTCCGCGCGACGCGAGCGGAACTTCACGTATCGATAGTGCGGAAGATATTTCGGCCAATGCTCCACCTGACTCGCCAATTCGAAGATCGTTGCCCCCGGAGCGTGGACGTATAGATCGTCCACGATTTCCATCGGCTGACCGAGCGGCATTGGGCCGAGGTCCAGCGGAGGCGAAAGAGATGTCATGCGAGGTGTTTCGGAACCCAGCTCGTCGTGACGCGAAATCCTCGCCGGCGGTGGACGACGGGCGCGCATCCTACCGCCCGCCTGACTGTATCGCGAAGCTCCTCGACTGTGAACCCCCTCATCACGGAGACGACGCCATCGTGGCGGCTAACGGCATGGAATCGGAGGGGAAACGACATCAGCCAGATTCCTCCAACTGCAATCCAGCTTCGGCGGATGTCGCTGATGATCACGCGGACTCTCGCAACGCGGTTCATCTCGCGTATGAGCGTGAGCGCGTCCGCGCCAGCGAAGTGGTGAAGCACCTGAGAGCACATCACGACATCGACGGCGTGGTCGGCGAACGGGAGGTGAAGCGCGTCGCCGCATACGGTGAGATTGAGCGTGCGACAGCTCGCGACCGTCAGCTCCAGCGCTGAATCCAGTCCAATCGTTGTCAGCTCGATGCCGTGCTTCTTCGCAACCTTTCGCGCGCGGGACGGAATGTCGGCGAGCCCGGTACCCACGTCGAGGAGCGTCGCCCTCGTGGGAAGATCGGGTAGCGCGGTCGTGAGCTCGCCGGCGAGCGCCCTGGCCCCGCCGAGCACCGAGTTCGCACGGACGACGTCGGCCAACGATCGTGTAACTAATTGCGGATCGACATTCGGGTCGTCGAGGATCTCGAAGCCGCGTTTCCGCGGAGGCGTAAGAAGAAAGCGCACCGCCTCAGCGCTCCAGCTGTGCGTAGCCGCCGCGATAATACAGAAGAGGCGAGCCAGTCTTCGCAGTGGTGGCTTCTACTTCTCCAACTATGATCGTGTGGTCACCGGCATCGTGCATGGTGACCGTGCGGCATTCGATAATGCCCAGAACATCGTCGAGCACCGCGTATCCATGCTGCGACCTTCCGTAACCGATGCCCTGAAAGCGATCGATGTCAACGATGGCAAAGCGGCGCGCGATCTGTTCCTGCCTGGCCGAGAGAACGTTGACGACGAATCCCTTCGACGTGGTAAGCGCTTGGTACGCCGAAGCGTTCTTCTCGATGCAAATGAGAACGAGCGGCGGCTCCAGACTCACGGAGCAGAACGCGCTCACGGTCATTCCCTGATCGGAACCGTCGGAGGATTTCGTGGTCACAACCGTGACTCCTGATGGAAATCTTCCGAGCACTGCTCGAAACTCGTCCGGACTTACGCTCAATTTCTGAATACCGGTGAGATGAAGAGATTGAACAGAAAGCGTGGGGTCAGAACGAGCTTTGGCGGAACGAAATCTCCCGCCACTCCCACGATCAGATCAGCCATGTCTTTTCGGCGCGAAAGAACCTTTGCCGCGTTGTTCAGGAAATATGGATGCGCGATGGCCATGCCGACGATTCGCTCGATCTTCCACTTGCCGCCAAATTCGCGTTTTCTCGCGGCTTCGTATCCGGAAAGCACGGCCGCCTCTTCGTCCGGACTCCGGTCCAGTGCCTCGGCGAGATAGGGCGCGAGGAGCTCACCGCCACGTAGAGCGGCATATATGCCTTCGCCCGTGAACGGATCGAAGAAATCAGCTGCGTCCCCTACGAGCGCTGCACCCGGTGCCCACGGGCGCAGTGAGTTCGTCGCGAACGGACCGGTCGCCGCGACGGTGCTGAGTCGCTCCGCACCCACGAATCGCTCTGCGAGATGGGGCCGCGACGCGATCCATCTCTCGAAGAATTGAGTGGTGTTGGCGGATCCGTTGAGACTTTTTGCCCGCGATGTCGGTATGACCACCGCGACGTTCATGATCCCGCCTCCGACATCCACCATCCCGAAGTACCCATCGTAGTCCACGTGCATTTCGCCCATATCCGTGACGTCGCGCACTCCGCGATAGTGCGCGACCATGGCAATCCGCTGGGGCCAAATTCGGCTCGTTCTCACCAGGCCCAGCCGTCGTCCGACAATGGAGCGCAATCCATCGGCGCCAACCACGTAACGCGCCCTGAAGGATCTGGATTCTCCACCCGGCGACAGGACGGCGACGCCTCTCACTCGCGACTTTTCGTCCCTCACCAGGTCGGTCACCCGCGCCGACTCTTCGACTCGAGCGCCGGCGGCGCGGGCGCCCCGAAGTACGATGTCGTCGAGGATCACTCGTCGCACCGCGAGACCTTTGTCGCGAAATCCTCTAAAGCCGTGGTTCGACGCGAATTCGCCGTTGGCCACGAACCCGTTGGGAGCGCGCACGCGCATGCCCGCGAGATGCGCCGCACCGCTTCTCTCGATCTCGTCGAGGACTTCCATCTTCGAGAGAATTCTCGACGCTTCTGGGCTCAGATACTCCGCGCAGATCTTATCACGCGGAAATTTCGCCCGGTCGAGCATGAGGACGTCGATGCCCTCTTTGGCGAGAGTCCACGCCGTCGACGCACCCGCCGGACCTGCGCCCACTATGATGACCTCGGCGTCCAGGCCTCGCGTCAATTGTTCTTACCTGGAGTGAAGGATCAAGTCGCTGCTAGCCGATCGCGCGCGCGACGCGCTGAAACAATCCCATGTACTGCCAGTGTGGCCGTGGGAGCCGAAGAATCGAAGCAGCGCGCGTAAGGTACGGCAGCACAACCGATCGCGAGTCGGCGGAGAACATGAAGCGCGGATGCGAGGCGGCGAAGCGCTTGAGGCGCGCGACGACCGCGTCGAACTGAATGGCACTCGAGAAATAAAACGCGGGGTCGAGTAGCGAAGCGTCAGCGGGAACGGTGCCTTCGGCTATCGCTATGCGGTGCAGCGTCGTGCCTGGGTAGATCCGGAGTCCGACAGTGAGATAAACCGAGTCACCGCGCGAGAGTCTCCACGCCGCGAATGCGAGCGTCTCTTCGACCGTCGTCTCGGTTTCCCCCGGACCGCCCACGAGGAAAATCCAGAGCGTCCTTATTCCGAATCGCTCGACTCGTTCGGCCACCTCTTTCACCTTGGCCGAGTCGAAGCCTTTCTCGAGACGTTCCAGCACCGGATCGCTCGCGCTCTCGGCCGTGATCCCCAGCGACCGAAACCCCGCGGCTCGCATTGCCCGCAAGAGCTCCGGGCTGGCTGTCGCCGGAGTGAAGTTGGTAGTCTCGAGATGGACGCCCAACTTGCGCCGCACAATCTCCTCACAGACCTGGATGGCATGGCCCGGCGGTGAGTTGAAGGTGGAGTCCACGAAATCGAAGTGGCGCACCCCTGCTCGGAGCTTTAGCTGTTCGATCTCGTCAGCCACGAGACCGGGATCGCGCATCCGGTAGCCCCAGCCTTCGACGTTGCGGTAAGTGCAGTAGATGCACTTGTAGACGCACCCTCGCTTGGTCTGAATCGGGATCGTCGCGCCGTGTCGTTGATAGCGCGCGAGATCGATCCAGCGATAGAGCGTCGGCGAAGGCAGTGAGTCGAGATCCGCGTCTTCTCCCGGTGGAGTGAATGTGATGGTCCCATTCTGATCTCGAACGAGTCCGGGCATCGCCTCGATGGGGCTTCCGGACGAGAGAGCGCTGACGAGCGCGACGCTCGCGCGCTCGCCGTCTCCAGCCACGGCGTAGTCGACGCCGAGATCGCGAAAGAGTGCTTCTGGAGCAACGCCGAATGCCGCGCCGCCGGCGATGATTTTCGCCCTCGGAGCCGCGGCGCGCAGAGCCGCCAGCACCGAGCGAGCCTCTGGCGTGTAGTGCTTGAGCGCGATGGCGTCGCTGTTATCAATGTTGCGCACGGACACGCCGATGATGTCAGCGCGTGAGTTCCGCGCGGCGGCCCAGGCCTCTCTACCTGGGTCGCCTGAAAAGCAGAGATCCAGAAACCGTACGTCGTGACCCGCGGCGTCGAGCGCTGAGGCGACGCACGCGAGGCCGTTCGGCACAACCGGATACGGTTGCCGTTCGCGGTTCGTGCTCACGAGCAGCACCCGCGCACCGCCGTTCGCGCGCCCCATAGGCATGTGCGCGGGATTCTTGCTGCCGTTCTCTTCGTATCTCATCGTGTTAGTAGTAAAGCTATCAGAGCGCCCACCACCGAGCAGACTGCATTCACACCATCGTTTTCGAGAGCCGCGAGACCGCCCGTGTGTCGCGTCGGTCTGCCACAGTCGTGGACTCGTCGTTCCGTCGCTTTCTCGCATGCGTCGCACCAGCGCCGGGCCTGAAGCGTTGCGCCGAGGAGGGAATCTGACAGTGCGCCGGCAAGGCCACCAAGTACGACTGCGGTGAAGGGGACGGGCCACCTCGCGAACGTCGCTCCTGCCGCGATGAACACCGCGCCGCCGAGCGCCGCGACCGATCCGGTGACGGTGACGCCGCCCGAAGTCCCGACGGAGACCGGGCGACCTGAGATAATGGACACTGGCGTCTGCGTCGCTAGCGCACCGATCTCTGTAGCCCATGTGTCCGCCGCTGATGCCGCGAGAGCACCGATTCCTACAGCGTACCAGAGCGGGCAACCAGAGATCTGGTACGCGAGTGCCGCCAGGCCGTATAACCCGCCATTTGCCAGCACTTGGCGCGCATCGCGCTGGGCGCCCTTTTCGAGCATCGATTCAGCCAGGCCGGCTTTCTCGTCCTCACCGATTCTCGAAAGGACGCTCGCGGCGGCGAAATGCGCGATGAGAAGGATCCCCCAGCTCCAACCGGCCGAGACGCTCAGAGTTCCGATCACCAAAGCGGCGGCGAAGCCGCTCGCAGACAGCGATCTCACCCTCATAGCGCCGAAGGCAACCAAGCCGGATGCGAAAAAACCTGCAACCGCCCGACGTAGCGCTTCGGTCAGGTGGGCCTGCCTCTTTTGCGTCCGAAAGCGCTGGTGCGCAGCATGGCGCCTGCTTGAAGGGGGTTCGAGCGACGATTAGCTTGCGCTCTCCGCCTACCAACTAAATGCCCGGCACGGTTAACGCCATAGTCCCACTCAGCCTTCTCGAAGCGGTGCGCTCTGTCGACATTCCGGAAGGAGACGACAACGACGTCGAGTACGTGCAGGAGCATCGCAACAAGAGACTCGGTCTAAGCGACACCGTCATCGCGCAGATCCGTCGCTACAAAGATGCGATGAAGAGGAACCAGGCCATCGCCATCGGCGAAGCGAGCGGAATCGCGCGCCTCATCGGCCGCCGTCCGGACGGCGAGATGATCTTCGTGCGCGCCGGCAACATCGTCGCGAACAGGATGTACGAGCTGATCTCCGGAACCACCCGTCAGATCATCCACCTGCTTCCGGGATTCATCGCGCGCCCGCTCGCTTTCCGGCAGGTGAAGAAGGCCGGAGAGAAGTACCTCGGCGCGTCTGTGCGGCGGGTCGGCGCATCCATCGTGCTCGGAATCAGGGACTCGGTCACTTTCGAGGCCGCGCCACGCGCGGTCGGCTGTCTCTATTACGAGTCGGCGCTGCGCGAGATGCTCAAGCTCCTCGTGCACGGTGGGGGAATGATCGATCATGTCCATTGCCGCGAGCGGGGCGAAGACATCTGCGAGTGGCGCGCGGAGTGGCGCGCGATCAAGGCATCGCAGTAGTCGCCTGACGTGCTGCAGCCAAAGTCCTTGCCGGCGCTTCAGTCGGCCATCGACCGCGAACGGGTCGATGGTTGGCTGCTCTACGATTTTCACGGACTGAACCCCGTTGCTGTGGGGATGCTCGAGCTCCCCGGCATGACCACTCGCCGGTTCTTCGTCTACGTGCCGCGCACGGGATCGCCTGTCGCCATCACGCACGCCATCGAGCAGGGGCCCTGGGCTGAATGGCCGAGCCTATGGACCAAAGAGACCTACAGTAGCTGGCGCAGTCTCGAGCATTTGCTTGGTAAGCTTCTCGGAGGGAAGCGCGTCGCAATGGAGTATTCTCCGGGCGATGCGGTCCCGTATCTCGACCGCATCCCCGCCGGCGTCATTGAGATGGTGCGAGCTGCGGGTGCGACCGTCGTGTCCTCGGCGACTCTCGTGTCGACATTCTATGCCGTCTGGACCGATGTGCAGCGCGCGTCCCATGAGCGAGCCGCGCGAGCCGTCTCCACTATCGGACAGGAAGCGATTCGGGTCGCTGGAAGTCGCGCCGCGAGTGGCGCGCCGATGACGGAGTACGCTCTGCAGCGCTGGATCCGGGAACGGTTCGACAGCGGCGGGCTCGAAACAGACCACGGACCGATCGTGGCCATCGGCCCCAACGCGGCGAATCCGCATTACGAGCCCACCGCCGAGCACTCGGCGGCCATCAATCGTGGCGACATACTGCTGATCGATCTTTGGGCTCGGGAGAACGATGGAATCTTCGCCGATCAGACGTGGATGGGATCGCTGGGCGCGCCAAGTGAACGTGATACCCGGATCTGGCTCGCGGTCCGCGACGCGCGTGATGCGGCGATCTCGCTGCTTCGCAAGCGAATCAGCGGCCACCAGCCAGTGAAGGGCGGAGAAGTTGACGATGCCGCACGGGCGGTGATCACTGAGCGCGGTTACGGGGACAACTTCATTCACCGCACCGGCCACTCGATCGATCCGCGCGACCTGCACGGGTCGGGGCCGCACATCGACAACCTCGAGACGCGGGAAGAGCGCGAGCTCATTCCCGGGGTCGGATTCTCGATCGAGCCCGGGATTTATCTGGCCGGCGACGTCGGAATGAGGAGTGAGGTGAACGGCTTCATCGGGAGCGACGGTCTGCTCATAACTCCGTCGGATTATCAGACTGACCTGCTCGTTGTTTAGCGGCCAGTGCTGTCATCGGAAGCGACGGATTCCTGCGCGCTGATCATGTCCCAGACTTCAGGATCTTCGAGGCCCAGTCTCCATAACGCGAAAGTTCTGACGCCGAGCTGTCTCGATTCGCGAACCAGCGTATCGAGTAACACCTCGTCGCTGACCCAGAGCTCCCATCCTTCCGGCGAAGATGCGTGGAGAGTTGCCGACGCGTGATCGCGAGCGAGTCGCGTGTTGGTATTTGTCGTCAGTCGACGCGCGTCATCGAAGCTGATTACTTCCGTCTCCGCGTTTTTTCTCCAGCGATAGCCATAAAGAGGAAACGCCGCGACGATTTTCGCGGCGCCGACCTCCGCGACCCGCGTTCCCAGATTTCGCGCCACCCATTCAGGCGCCGCGATCGGGCCGGGCGGTGAGCCGCTCCAGTGCTGATCGTACAAAACTGCCATTATGAGGTCGGCCGACTGGAGAAGGAGAGCCGCCGGGTACGCCGCCGTGTCGCCCGCAGGGACGGCAATCACCACCGTGTGTACTCCGTGTGCGCGAACGGAGTCGGCGACCGCGTGAGTGACGGCGAGCAACGCGTCGAGGTCGCGTGGCGTCATTCCCTCGAAATCGATGACGACTCCGCGGTATCCGCCCGAGTCGACGAGCGATGCGATTGCGCCGGCGGTGAGTCCGGCTGCCTCCGGGCTATCGCCGAGCCCGCGAATGATTTCGGGATGGAACCGGCCGCCGTTATAGGACGTGATCAACGCCATCGCGCGCTCCGGCTCGAGCGAGTCGGATCTGAGAGTGTCTGGGTAGAGCTGTTCCGGCATGAAGCTCGTCGTATCGAGCGCTATCCACCCGCTGATCACTCGCGCGAGAGCGGATCCATGCCGCTCGATGGACAGATCGCTGCGCCTGTCCCACGGCCCGGTGAAGCCCCAGTAGTCGATCGAGCTCGTCGGAGTTGGGGGAAGATTGAGACACCCGCCGAGCAGAAGAATGAACGGGCCCGTGACGATGAGACGGCGTCGATTCATGTGCCGCTCGCCTCCCGCTTCCCGCCTCCCGCTTCCCGCCTCCCGCTACACCCGTGGTCCGGCGATGCGATCCAA
>JBOHTC010000145.1:0-13823 GCA_050733495.1 Gemmatimonadaceae bacterium
GGCAATTTCTGTGAGTGATTTTCCCATTGCACTCCACGGCGAGCGCGTCACCGCTGTCGTCATTGGCGGCGGCGCGGTTGGTACGCGCAAGGCGCTCGCTCTTGCTGACGCTGGCGCGCAGGTACGAGTCATTGCGCCCGAAATCTCGCCCGAGCTGGACTCGGCAATGCGCGATGGAAGAATCGCCGTGACCCGCGGCTCATACGCCCGAGAACAGCTGCAATCCGCTCAGCTCGTCGTTGCGGCGACGGATTCACGCGAGGTCAACGCGAGCATTGCGGTCGATGCTCATTCACTCAACAAGCTCGTGAACATCGCGGACTTTCCGGATGAGGGAAACTTCCACACGATGGCACTCCACCGTTCCGGCGATGTCACCATCGCGGTCTCGGCGGGCGGCGTTCCGGGGGCCGCGGCGAGAATTCGCGACGCAATCAGCGAACGATTCGATGGACGGTACGAGCGCGCGATCTCGGCGCTGCGCGGACTGAGGTCTCGACTCATCGAGCGCGGGGATGAGCGGTGGCGCGACGCCGCCCCCAAGCTTCTTGCCGATGACTTCTGTACTTCCGTGGAAGATGGATCATTTTCGGAGCGGGTCGAATCGTGGCGTTGATGGTCGCCGGAGTGAGCCATAGCACCGCACCGATCGAGGTGCGCGAGAAGCTCAACTTCCGCCCGCAGGATGCCGTTCGTGAGCTCGCGAGGCTGCGCAAGCGGGCGCTGATCACCGAGGGAGTGATACTCTCAACGTGCAACCGCACCGAGGTGTACGCGGTCGAGGATGGCTCTGACCCGCTATCGCGGATCTCTGAAGTCCTCTCCGAACGGCTCGGAGAAGATGCTTCCCGGTTCCTTTACGTCCGGCGAGATCGCGATGTGACCGCGCACCTTTTCAGTGTAGCCGCCGGTCTCGACTCGATGATACTCGGCGAAGCGCAGATCCACGGACAGGTTCGCGATGCATGGGAACAATGTCGCGTTGAGTCAGGCCCGATCCTCAATCGAATGTTCCAAAGCGCGTTGCTCGCAGCGGCGCGAGCGAGGGAAGAAACGGGAATCGGTCGCGGCGCGGCTTCAGTCAGCTCGGCCGCCGTGCAGCTCGCGAAAAAGATTTTCGGCGGCCTAAGCGGACGCCGGGCGATGATACTCGGCGCCGGCGATGTTGCCGAGATCGCCCTCGAATGCCTTCTCAACGAAGGAGTCAAGGTGGCGATCGTCGCGAACCGCACGCACGCGCGCGCGGAATCGCTGGCGGAGCGTCACGGTGCGACCGCAATGCACTACGAGCAGAGCTGGCAATCTCTTCGCGAAGTCGATGTCCTCATCTGTTCAACGTCGTCACCCGTTCCAGTAGTGACGGTGGACCGCGTACGCGATGCGATTCGTGCTCGTGGCGACCGTCCATTGTGCATCCTGGACATCGCCTTGCCACGGGATGTGCAGCCCGAAGTCGGCGAGCTTGGCAACGTTTTTCTCTACGACCTCGACGACCTCCGCGCGGCCGCGGCTGCCAATCTCGAGCGGCGGGAAGAAGACATTCCCGCCGCCAAAGCGATCATCGCCGAGGAAGTGGCGAAATACTGGGACTGGGTTGCAGGGCTCGCGGCCGTGCCGGTGGTACGCGAGTTCAGAGACGAAATGGAGCGGGTGCGCACGGCGGAGCTCGCGGCGGCTCTCAAAAAACTTGGCCCAATGTCCGACCAGCAGCGCGAGACGATCGAGCACTTCTCGAGATCGTTGATGAACAAGTTCCTGCATGAGCCGAGCGTCAGGCTCAAGGCCGCCGCCGCGAACGGTCGCGGGCTCGGCGTAGTAGATGCGGCAAGGTATCTGTTCGCTCTCGGTGAGCGGAATGAAGCCGGATCGACGAAATCGAACGACGATGGGACGGGTCTCGATGCCTGAAGTACTCGTCACCGGCGGCGCGGGGTTCATCGGCTCGCACGTCTCCGACGCCTTCCTTGCCCGCGGCTGGGGCGTCACGATCGTCGACGATCTTTCATCGGGGAAACGGGAAAACGTTCCAGCTGGGGCACGGCTCCGCGAAATCAGCGTGACATCGCCCGACTTTCGCCGAGTGCTCGGGGAGCGAAAGTTCGACGTCGTCGCACATCTCGCAGCGCAGATCGACGTCCGAAAGAGTGTCGCAGATCCCGTCTTCGACGCGACCACGAATATCCTCGGCACTTTGAATCTCATGGAATCGCTGAGAGCGGCGCGAGCAACTACGCGCGTTGTTTTCACATCGACCGGCGGCGCTCTCTACGGTGATTTCACGACCCCGCCGAACCTCGAGACGTGTCCCAAGGATCCGGAATCACCATACGCGATCTCGAAGCTGAGCGCCGAGTACTACCTCGCCTTTTTTGGACGCGTTCACGGCATGGATACCGCCGCGGTTCGTTTTGCAAACGTGTATGGGCCGCGCCAGGATCCGCACGGCGAGGCGGGGGTAGTGGCCATTTTCTGCGGGCGCATTCTCGAGAACAAGCCCCTCACCATTTTCGGCGACGGGAAGCAGACCCGCGATTACGTTTTTGTCGGCGATGTCGCGCGCGCCGTTTATCTGGCGGCGACTGAACCTTTACCGGAGAAGGGCCGGCTCGACGCTCGAGCATTCAACATCGGTACTGGGCGTGGAACCAGCGTCCTCGATGTTGCACAGCTGTTACAGGAGGCTGCGGGAACGAAGGCGAAAATCGAGTTCGCCCCGCATCGGCCTGGAGAACAGCAGGAGTCATTCGTGAACGCTGATAAAGCGCGGGATGGGCTCGGCTGGACGCCGCAGGTCACCCTCTCCGAGGGACTTGCGAAGACGTTCGACTGGTTCGAGCAGCGCGTCACCGGAGTGACGGTTTGACTGGAATCCTGTTCATGCAGGTCGGGCAGGCAGTACCCAGCTCGCCGATGCAGCTGGTTACGAGCTCGACGGGCGCGACCAAGATCATCCTGGCAATACTCGTCGTCCTCTCCCTCATCAGCTGGGGGATCATCTTCGCGAAGTGGTACGAGCTGAAGCGCGCGGCCAGAATCACGTTTTCGTTTGCCGACAATTTCGCTGGCGCGCATACTGTCGAGCGCGCGGCGCAGATGGCGCGAAGCACCAGCGGCCCGCCAGCCACAATCATGGAGCGCGCGATGCGCTTCATCGAGGAAACCACGCCGGCGTTGTCTGGAACATCCGAGCGTGCCGCGCGATTCAGTGGATCGCAGGTGGAAGCGCTGAGGCTGGTGCTCGATGCCGAGACGACTTCCGAACGCGACCGACTCAGTCGCTGGGTTCCCTCGCTCGCTACGATCGGATCCGTCAGTCCGCTCATCGGACTTCTTGGTACCGTGCTCGGAGTGATCGATGCGTTCGTGGGGATCGCGTCGAAAGGATCCGGCAACATCGGTGCTGTCGCCCCAGGTGTGGCCGAGGCGCTCATCGCCACGGCAGCGGCGTTGAGCGTCGCGATTCCGGCGGTGTTCGCGTACAACATCTTTGCGTCGCGTCTCAACAAGATAGAAGGGCAGCTCGAGGGCTTCGGATCCGAGCTGATCGCGCTCATGGTACGCGAGGGAATGATCTGATGGTCCTCATCGCTCGGGGAATTGTTTAATGGCGCGCCGGGGTCGGAGACGCGACAGGCTCGTTCTGAACGCCGAGATAAACGTGGTGAGCCTGATCGACGTGATGATGCTGCTTATGATCATCTTCATGATCACCGCGCCGATGATGCAGGGCGGCGTGGACATCTCACTGCCGAAGGCGCAAGCCCGGCCCCTCGAATCCAAGAGTGGACTGACGGTGACGATCGATCGGACTGGCGCGATCTTCGTCGACGAAGCGCGCCTGACGCTCTCGCAGTTCTCGTCCAGCTTCAAGGCGCTGGCGAACCGACGAGGAAGCGGCGGCGTTTATCTTCGCGCCGACGACCGTGTCCCATACGGGTCAGTCGTCCAGGTTCTCGCAATAATGCGAGCGAGCGGGGTTGGCGACATCGGACTCGTCGCAGAGCCGCCGGAGAGGAGATAGACGGTGGCTGGGCGAACGGGTGGATCGCGACACATTGCACCATTCACCCTCTCGGCGCTCCTTCACGCAACCGTAGCGACGCTCCTCTTCAACACGCTCAGGGAGCGCAAACCGGTCGCGCTGCCGCCGATGTACAAGGTCGAAATCGTCGCCGCTCCAGCCGGTGAGCGAGCAATCGGAGAGGTGACGCCAGCCCAACCCAAAGCGGCACCTGCTGTTACGCAGCCGAGCACATCGCCGTCATCGGTGAAAGAGATGCCACTTCCAACGGCGAAGCCAGTGCAAAAGACTCCTGCGCGCGCTACGCCGACTGTGGCAAAAACTGTCGACCGGACGTCCGCCGCCGCGAAGACGCCGAGCGAGCGCTCCGCGAAACAGGGATCAGCGACGGAGAAAACGGCAGCGAAAGCGAAGAGCGAGGCACCGAAGGCGGGTGGAGGCCCCGTCGGCGGTAAAGGGACAGATGTCGCGACAGTGCGCAGTGACGGGATCGAGTTCGCGTTCCCAGGGTATCTCAACAACATCGTTCGGCAAATTGCACTCAACTTCAACCCAAGAAATCGCGACGCGCGTCTCAAGGCGGAAGTCAGGTTTCTGATCCATCGAGATGGCTCTGTGTCAGATCTCACATTCATCAGGCACTCGGGCAACACCCCGTTCGACCTCGAGGCGGAAGGCGCCGTCGAGGCGGCTTCGAGCGCGCGCGGTTTTGGACCTCTGCCCGAAGGTTTCTCCGATGACGTGCTGCCGGTCGTATTCAGCTTCGATCCCCAATTCCTGAAATGAGGTTGATTGCGCAGTCCACGGTGGCAGCGGTGCTTGCCTGTGCGATTGCGCTTCCTGCTATCGCAGCGGCGCAGGATACCGCCTCGGCGCCGGGAGTCAGGCTCGGATTGAACTACGCGCCTGGCACGAAGCCCGGCGTGATCGTGCTCCCAGTGAACGACGACTACGGCGACGATTCCCTGCGAACGATAGTGCAGCGCGATCTCGACTACGGCGATCGGATGAACGTCATAGCGCTCGACGCCGAGACGGTCAACGGTCTCGTACCAGCAGCGGGGAAAAAAATAAATTTTGCTCTGGTCGCAAAATTCGGTGCAGCTCTATTGGTTCGAATGACTCCTACCACGACCGGCCTCCACGTCGCCGCGTACGATGTGTCGCGCGGGGAGCTGCTCCAGTCGGATCATTTCCTGTTCGACAGGCGCGACCGTGATTGGCGCTTCGCGTTACACGGCGTCTCTGATCAAATCGAGCAGTGGGTGTTCGGCAAGCGCGGAATCGCGCAGACGCGCATCGCTTACGTGAATAACGGCACGCTGCATATCGTCGACAGCGATGGCGCCGAGACGAGAACTATTACGACGGGACGTGGCGCTCTCTCTCCAGCGTGGTCGCCGACGGGGGAGTCGGTGGTCTACACCGCCCTTGGAAACTCGGGTACGCAGGTGGAAGAGCTCGACGTTCGCACTGGACGAACTCGAAGGATCAGTCAGATTCGCGCCGGGTTAAACATCACACCGGTATATCAGCCCGGCGGAAATGCAATCCTTTACGCGCAGGGAACGGGCAATGGAACCGATCTCGTTCTCGCGAATCTCGACTCGAGTGCGCCGCACAAAATCACAGCTGGAAGGGGCACGGACAACACGTCTCCGTCGTACAGTCCGGACGGGCGTCAGATTGCGTTCATCTCGGGAAAGACTGGCCAGCCCCAGGTGTATATTATGGATGCCGACGGCTCCGACGTTCAGCTACTCACTCCTTATAGACCAGGAGTGCGGAGTTATCGGGCGAGTCCGGACTGGTCGCCCGATGGCAGATCAGTCGCTTACGAGCAGCAAAACGGAAACTTTCAGGTCTGGATGATCGATTTGCGCGATCGAGTTCCGAAGCAGCTCACGAGCGAGGGTGAAAACGAAGACCCATCCTGGGCGCCTGACGGGAGGCACATCGTGTTCAGCTCATCGCGGGGCGGCTCGAAGGAACTGTGGATCCTGGACACCGAGAGCGGCCGCGCGCGGCAGCTCACGCACAACAAGGGAGCGCGACTCGCGGCGTGGTCGCCGATACTCGCCAACCCAGAAGTGGGAACATATTCACAATGACCAGAGCACACCCTCTCATTCTGTCGATCGTCGCGCTTATTGCCAGTGGCTGCTTCTTCGCGACCAAGCAGGACATCGACAAGCTACAGCAGGACGTCGCGGGGACGCGCGTGAGCTCCGGCGCCGCGGATTCGGTGCAGCGCACCGAGCTGATCGAAATGAGTCGCAGCCTGAGAGCGCTGAACGACTCGATCTCCGCGCTGAGCAAGCGTGTGGCGGCGATGCGGACGGCGTCCGAGAGCGACATGACCGCGATGAAGCAGGACATCTCGCAGCTCCAGGATCTGAGCGGCCAGCGCGAGCAAACCCTGCGCGACATGCGCGCCACCCTCGAAGAAAAGACACGCCAGGCCGCTGACCAGGGGCTTCCGGACGACACAGCCAGCGCGGGTGCCGCCGCAGCCGACAACAGCGGACCGGGACCGCTTCAACTCCTGCAGGCTGGACGCGATCAGCTGCTGAAGGGTGGCAACGTTGCCGCTCGTAGCGCGTTCAAAGACCTCATCACGAGATATCCCAGATCCGAGTACGTGCCCGAAGCGATGTTCTTCACCGCGCAGGCGTACGCAGCGGAGAGAAATCTCGACGCCGCGGACGACGAGTACGCATCGCTCATCAGGAAGTATCCGACTTCGGCGCGCGTTCCGACCGCGATGTACAAGCGCGCGTTACGGCTCCAGTCGACGAAAAAGACGGCTGAAGCCAAGAAAATGTACCAGGACATCATCAAGCGCTTTCCGCGCTCTGACGAGGCTGCACTCGCCGACGAGCGTCTTCAGTCGATCCGGTAGTACGAGGTAGCAGTATGAGCGAAGCTCCCGGTAACGAGATGCCATTTCTCGACCATCTCGAGGAGCTGCGTAAGCGACTCTTCTGGATGGCCGGCGCTGCCATTGTCGGCATCATCGTCGGCTTCGCGCTCTTGTCGAGGATGGACATCATCCGGCTCCTCGAGCGGCCGATCCTCCCGCTGCTTCACGGTCAGAAGCTGATCTACACCCATCCAGGGACATCCTTTCACATCCTCCTGAACGCATCACTCGTGCTGGGCCTCATCCTCGCGTCGCCGATCATTGCTGGACAGATCTGGGCCTTCCTCGCCCCGGCGCTCTACGCCCACGAGAAACGCGTCGTGATTCCTGTTCTCATGGCGATGGTGGCGCTTTTTCTCGCTGGCGTGTCGCTCAGCTACTTCGTCGTGCTGCCGCTCACCCTCAAGTTTCTCATGAGCATCGAGTCGACGGCGCTCACTCCGCTCATCTCGGCGACTGAGTACTTCGATTTCGCAATCAGCATGTGCCTCGCCTTCGGGCTCATCTTCGAAGTTCCTATAGCCATCCTTGCGCTCACGGCCCTCGGCATTGTCACGCCGCAATTTCTTTCGAAGTACCGCAGACACGCCGTCGTCATCTGCCTGACGGCTGCCGCCTTCATAACTCCCGGCGCGGATCCCTATTCGCTCTTCGCGCTCGCCATCCCGCTCTACGTCCTCTACGAGCTCAGTGTGTTCGTGGCGTTCTTCGCTTACCGGAAGCGCAGACAGCGCCACGCGCGGCGCGAAGCGGAGGAGCAGGCTGCCGAGCGCAGTGCGAGCGCGCCCGCATGACGGGCTCGCGCGCGGCGATGGTCGCGGGCGCTCTCGTGTTGGCATTCTCCGGATCCCTGATGGCTCAGGTTCGCCGCGTACCGGCCGGACGCGAGCCCGCTCGGCCACGCCAGGACACGACCGTCCGCGACACCACGGCGAAGGACTCCACGAACAAGGAGCTAATCAAGTGGAATGAAATCGATTCGGTGATGAAGTCGCTGATGGACCGTCCAGGCTATACATCGACGCGTTATCAGGGCGATCGCGTCGTTTTCAACGCGCAAACAAGGACGCTGAACCTCCTTGGCCACAAGGCGGGTGTGAACCGCGACCAGACAATCCTTGTAGGCGATACCATCTCGTACAGCGACTCCACCAAGATCGTCGTCGCGCGCGGCGATACCGTGATACTTCGCGACCCGAGCCAGCAGGCAGCCGACGTCATCGCGCAGGGAAGGATGGCGTACAACATCGAGGCGCACCGCGGGTCGGTAACGAACATCAGCACATCGATCGCGCAAACAGGACAGAACTGGTTCGTGCGCGGCGCGAACGCGAATTTCGTCAACGACACCATCCGCGCTCACGAGATCACCTATTACGTGCGCAACGGGACCATCACGAGCTGCGACGACTCCGTTCCCGATTATCATTTCCGGGCGAACGAGATCAAGATGGTCACGAAGAACATCATGGTCGCGCGACCGGCGATCCTGTACATCGGTGAAGTGCCGATTATGTGGCTTCCTTTCATCTTCCAGGACATTCGGTCGGGGCGGCGAAGTGGCATTCTGACTCCGCGCTTTGGGCTCAGCGAGCTGTTCAGAAATAGTCCCAGCTACCGTCGCCACGTCGACAACCTGGGCTACTACTTCGCGATCAACGATTACATGGATGCCGAATTCGCGCTCGACTGGCGAAGCGGCGCGCGCGCTACTGATGGCGATCCAGGATATGTCCGCACAAACGGCGAATTGAACTACCGCTGGCTCGATCGATTCATGAGCGGGCGAGTCGCTGTCTCGCACCAGGCCCAGCGCGATGGGTCGTCGAACACGGGCGTCAGCTGGTACCACGACGAGAATTTCTCGAATGAGACGAGTCTCACCGCGAACATCAACTACGTCACCAACACTTTCGTTCAGCGGACGACCAACTTCAACCCGGCCTCTGTCCTCGCGACGATCTCCTCGCAGGCCAACTACCAGACCAGGCTTGGTCCAGCTTCTTTGAGCCTCGGAGGAACGCGAACGCAGTATCCAGGTCGCGCTGAAGTAGATCAGAACTTTCCAAACTTCAGCATCACCTCGCCGACGCTCGCACCCACGAGCTGGCTCGACTGGACGCCTTCATTCACCTACCAAACCAACCAGCAGCTCAAGATCGATCAGGTGACTGAATTCCCCTATCGATACTTCACGGACGCGCGCGGGCTTCGTGACAGCACCAAGCTCAGTCGGGACGAGCGCCAGGTCACGTCCAGCTTCGCCACTCCCATCAAGATCGCCGGATTCTCGTGGACCAACACCTTCACGCTGAACGACAGAGAAGTCGATGCTCCACAGACCATCGTCATCATCGATCCGAACGACTCGTCGAAGCGAACGCCCCGAGTATTCGCTAAGTCCTACGTCACAAATCTCGACTGGCAGACCGGATTCTCGTTACCGAGTCTCCTCCATGGGAGCCTGAACCTCTCGCCGTCGGTCTCGCTGCAGAACGTCGACGGCTCGTCGGGATTCTGGGTGCGGTCACACCTGAGCGGCGGACAGTGGATTCACCAGTCGAAGCGCGTCGCCGCCAGTGTCAGCGCATCGCCAACGCTGTTCGCGCTCTTCCCGGGCTTCGGCCCGGTCGCGCGTTTCCGGCACTCGATCACGCCGATCATCTCGTTCCAGTATGCGCCAGCCGGTCATCTGAGCACAGAGTTCCTCCAGGCAACGAACAGAAGCCGCCAGGGCTTCCTTGGCTCCCTCCCGAGCAACCAGATCTCGCTCGGACTGTCGCACGTGCTCGAAGCCAAGATGAAGAACACGGACACGAGCGGTACCGCGGAGGAGAGGAAGATCAAAATTCTCTCGATGAACTTCAGTTCGCTCGCGTACGACATAGAGAGAGCGCGGAAGACCCATCGGTCGGGATTCACAACGTCCAACCTGTCGACGGATTTTACGTCGGATCTGTTGCCTGGATTCCGCGCAGGGGTCGAATACTCGCTGTATCAAGGTGACGTGCTGAGTGATACTGCCCGCTTCAAGCCATTCCGGGAGAGCATCAACGCATCCTTTACTCTCAATGGGCAGTCCGGTCTGTTCGGCGCGATCAGTCGCGTGTTTGGCCGGGCCGTGCCGGAAAAGAATCCGGCGATCGAATCCGCGGAGAAAAAACCGGATGACGCCCTGGCGAGTCAGGTGGCGGCGACCCCGGTCGCGGGCATTACCGCTCGTGACAATCAGTTCTCTGTTCCGCAGACCGAAGGATGGCAGGCGACGCTGCAATACAGCTCCAACCGTCAGCGCCCCCCGACCGGGAACGGAATCATTGTCTTCGAGGACCCGACACTTTCGTGCGCGCTGTTTGTGACAAACCCCATCATCTACCAGCAGTGCATCGAGCAGGCGCAGGCCAAGGCAACCGCCGCCGGCGCAAACAACGGAGGGATACTCGGCGCGCCGTTCATCCGTACGCAGCCGCGCGACAACCTTCAGTCTGCCGTAACGTTCCATCTCACCCCGAAATGGGCCGGAACCTGGAACACCAATTATGACTTTCAGGCGAAGAAATTCGGGAGCCAACAAGTGACACTCCAGCGGGAGCTGCACGATTGGAGAGCAATTTTTGCCTTTACGCAAGCGCCAAACGGGAACTTCGCCTTCACCTTCTTCATTGCCTTGAATGCCGAGCCCGATCTAAAATTCAATTATGACAAGCAGACCTACCGTCCGATAACCCCCTGAACTTGACACAGCGTCTGAACATCACGAACGGCGACAGCGCTGTGGCCACGCTGAGCGAAGCCGGCATTTCCGGTAAGATCATCGCCTGGCGTGACGTGCTCCATGAGGGTCCGGTCGATTCATCGCTCACCCTCGAAGCCTTGAGCAAGCAGCGCGCGCGCTTCATCTCGGCGATGGGTTGGGGCGATTTTGCGCACGTCAGCGGAAACTTCGCCGAGCGCGATCGCATGATCGAGCATCTCGATTACTTCGACGAGGTGGTTCTCTGGTTCGAGGACGACCTGTACGATCAGCTCCAGCTCATTCAGCTCCTCGATTTCTTCGCGCGCGGACCAGCGCGTAAGAAGAAGCTCTCTCTCATTCAGGTCGACGGGTATATACCGCCGTTGTCGGGGGCGAAACTCAAAGAGCTCGACGAGGCCCGCCGTCCAGTAACCGCCGAGCAATTCGACCTGGCGCAAAGAGCCTGGAAGATCTTTGGCTCTCAAGACCCGACGGCGATCGTGGAAATGCTCGGCCAGAATAGGACCGCGCTTCCGTACCTGCGCGCAGCTTTGAAGCGGCATCTCGAGGAGTTTCCGTCCACCGAGAACGGATTGTCGCGATCCGAGCGTGAAGCGCTGACCGCGATCGGCGAAGGACACGCAACGCCAGTCTCCGCTTTTCTCGAAGTGGCGAAAAAACAGGAGAGCATCTTCCTCGGCGACATCATCTTCTACTCCTACCTGGAACGACTCAGCGGAAAGAAAAACGCGCTCCTCACCTGGGCCGATGGAGGTCCGGTGGTTGCCCCAACGGCCGAGAACTCGCGCGAATTCGTAAAGAGGGAGTTGAAGGTGACACCGTTGGGTCGGGAGGTCTTGGCGGGAACGAAAGATTGGCAGGACCTCAACACCGAAACCCGCTGGCTCGGCGGAGTCGAGATCAAACCGGGCGGAAAGGGCTGGCGGTGGAATCTGGCGGAGCGAGGACTGGTCCCGGTCGCGGCGGTGAAGCGCTCCTCGACCAAACGAACATCGACCAAACGAACATCGACCAAACGACCATCGGCGAAGAGGTCGGCCGCGAAGAGATCGTTCGCAAAAAAATCATCCCCAAGGCGCCCAGCCGCCAAACGCGCGCCTCGAAAAAAGAAATGACCGACAAACTCCTCATCGACGGCGACAGTCTCACCGTGGATGATGCGTACGCGGTAGCGGTCGATCGGCGCCGAGTCAGTCTCTCGCCGCAGGCGAGGGCGCGGATGCTGAGAACGCGCGCCGTCGTCGACGACATCGTACGGAACAATGCCGTCGTCTACGGGGTGACGACCGGTTTCGGCAAGCTGTCCGATGTCGCGATCCCGCCGGAGCGGCTGGCGGAGCTCCAGGTGAATCTCGTTCGCAGCCACGCGTCGGGCGTGGGGGATCGGCTTCCCGAGCCGGAAGTGCGCGCGATGATGCTGCTTCGCGCGAACGTGATTGCGAAGGGTTATTCCGGCGCGCGCCCGGCGCTCGTCGAGCTGCTGCTCGAGATGCTCAACGCCGACATCTATCCTCCGATTCCGGAGCAGGGGAGCGTCGGCGCGAGCGGCGATCTCGCGCCACTCGCGCATCTCGCGCTGTCACTCATCGGCGAAGGGACGCTCATCCGCGCTGAGCGGGAAGACAAAGCATCGGAAGTCCTGGAGCAAATCGGTCTCGAGCCCGTCGTCCTCGCGCCGAAAGAGGGAATCACTCTCATAAACGGGACGCAGACGCACACGGCAGTCGCACTCATCGCGCTCGTCCGTGCGCGATCGTTGTGGCGTACGGCGCACGTCGCCGGCGCGATGTCCCTCGAGGCGCTGCTTGGCACGCCGGTCGCCTTTGACGAGCGGATCCACAAAGCGCGCGGGCAGAAGGGACAGATGCGTTCCGCCGCGCTCCTGCGCGATCTTCTCGCCGACAGCGAGGTACGCGAATCTCACCGACACGGTGATCCGCGAGTGCAGGACCCTTATGCGCTGCGCTGCATGCCCCAGGTGCACGGTCCGGTGCTCGATGCGCTCGATTTCATCGATAATGCTGTGTCACGCGAGCTGAACGCTGCCACGGACAATCCACTAGTCTTCGAGAACGGCGAGACTCTTAGTGGCGGAAATTTTCACGGACTCACGGTAGCGATGGCGCTCGATTTCCTCGCGATAGTGCTGACGAATCTCGCCACGATGGCGGAGCGCAGAATCGATCGCCTCGTTCACCCCGATCTGAATCAGGGATTGCCGCCGTTTCTCTCGCCCGACGCGGGCGTGAATTCGGGCTTCATGATGGCGCAGGTGACGGCTGCTGCTCTCGCGAGCGAGTGCAAGGTTCTGTCTCATCCCGCGAGCGTCGACACGATTCCTACGGACGGGAGCAAAGAGGACGTCGTGCCGATGGCAATGGGCGCCGCGTGGAAAGCGCGGCGCGTCCTTCGCAACCTGGAGAACATTCTCGCGATTGAGCTGATGTGTGGCGCCCAGGGTATCGACTACAGGGCCCCTCTTAAGCCTGGGCGAGGGGTGCGTATCGCGCATGAGCGCGTTCGAGCGATCGTGCCGCGACTCGCTGGAGACCGTGTACTCAGCGGGGACATCGCGGCGCTTATGAGCGCTGTCACGGCCCAGCACTTCGCCGATATCGGGAGCATCACATGACCGATCTGAAAGTGGGAGTAGAATCGCGAGCGACCTCGGTCTCGGGACAGCACGCACCGGTGCGCGCGCCTCGGGGCCCGTCCATCTCCTGCAGAGGGTGGCACCAGGAAGCGGCGCTCCGGCTGCTGATGAACAATCTCGACCCCGAAGTTGCGGAGCGACCACAGGACCTGGTCGTGTACGGCGGAACAGGCAAAGCGGCGCGCAACTGGGAATGCTTCGACGCCATCGTTCGGGAGCTCAAGTCCCTCGGCAACGACGAGACGCTCCTGGTGCAGAGTGGAAAGCCCGTCGGTGTTTTTCGGACGCACGAGAGCGCGCCCCGCGTGCTCATCGCGAACAGCAATCTCGTCGGACGATGGGCTACCTGGGAGCATTTTCGCGAGCTCGAGCGAAAGGGACTGATGATGTACGGTCAGATGACCGCGGGGTCGTGGATCTACATCGGGTCGCAGGGAATAGTGCAGGGCACCTACGAGACGCTTGGCTC
>JBOHTC010000146.1:0-6128 GCA_050733495.1 Gemmatimonadaceae bacterium
CTGGACCTCCACGGCGACGTGGTGGCACTGTTCGGCCCCACAGGTATTTCACGCGGTCTGAGCCGCAAAACAAACCGGGGAGGCCAGCCATGGATACAATAGGACTCGATCTTCACAAGCGCGAGAGTCAGCTCTGCATAATCGGTTCTCAAGGAGAGATCACCGAGAAGAGGATCACGACCAGTCGGGAGCGATTCACCGCGGTGCTGGGTCGGAGAGAGCGCTGCCGGATCCTGCTGGAGGCATCGACGGAGAGCGAGTGGGTGGCGCGGCACTTGGAGTCCTTGGGGCACGAGGTCATTGTTGCCGATCCGGGATTCGCTCCGATGTATGCGACGAGATCAAAGAAAGTGAAGACGGATAAGCGCGATGCTCGCACGTTGGCCGAGGCATGCACGCTGGGAGCTTATCGATCCACGCATCGTGTCTCGGCGGAGCAGCGACATGTGAGGAGTGAGCTCTTGGTGCGTGATGCCTTGGTGCGGACCAGGACCCGGTATGTGGCGTTGATAAAAGCCGCGGTGAGACGCGAAGGACTGAGGCTCTCGCAGGGAGAGGCAGAGCGGACGGCGCTTAAGGTCGGAGCGATCGAGTTGAGAGAAGAAGTTCTGCAGGAGCTTGCGCCCATTCTTGATCTTCTCTCGCCACTCAATCGAGAGATCGGCTCCGCAGACAAGAGGATCGAACAACTGGGTAGAAGGGATCCAGTGGTCGAGCGTCTCATGACGGCTCCAGGCGTGGGGCCGGTGACTGCATTGGCATTTGTCGCCTCCCTCGACCAAGTCGCTCGCTTCAGCACTGCCCACCAGGTGGAATCGTACCTGGGACTGGTGCCGAGCGAGTTCAGCTCGGGTGAGAGACAGCACCGGGGCCGGATAACCAAGCGCGGGAACGCTCGCATGAGATCTCTCCTTGTCGAGGCGGGGTGGAGAATTCTGCGCTCACGAAGGCCGGAATGTGCCGCGCTCAGAGCTTGGGCACTTCAGATCGCAGCGCGTCGCGGAAAGCGGATCGCAGTGGTCGCTCTCGCGAGGCGGCTCTCAGGGATTCTCTTCGCGATGTGGCGAGATGGAAATGCCTACCGCGCGCCGAACGTTAAGGTGGGGGTTAGGGTGGAGGGCCGAACAGCGGCGGCGTAGTAGCGACGAGAATTGAACGAGAATTGAACGAGAATTGAAACCGTCTTCGATGAAGGTGACCACAAAAAAGGGAGCGCTGAGCGCGATGCAGCTGATGGTCGCTCTTGAGGCCGAAGTTCAGTTTTGCGCCAGCCTCCCGATCGAACCCCAACCAGCGCCGGCGGGAGTATCTCTCGCCTCTAGAAGAGCGCGAACAGAAGCTTGAGCGGCACCTCGAGATCGGGACGGAAAAACTGAAGGCAAAACGAAAGCGTCAAGGCAGAAATTCTACTTGACGCGGGGCGCCGCTTCACAGAAGCTGCAAGCACGCTATCACCATTGCGGCGAAGCCGCCTCCGAAAAGTGCTTGTCAGCTGCAACGTTCGTTAGCTGGCGCTGCAAAAGTCTATACATCAACGAACTCCTGGATCGGTACTTTGATGTCGCGGCAGATTTTCCGGAGCAACGTCGGAGATATATCGCGGCCTGAGTGGACGGGCACGGTCGTGACGCGACTATCGGGATGACGGAACTGTTTGTGAGACCCTCGCTGGCGAACTTCGATGAACCCGAGTTTCTCCAACCGCGCGATGACTTCTCGCGGCTTTAGAACCGGGATTGAACTCACCCTTAAGCGACGCGGATAGTCTGCGTTCCGATGAACTCGGATTCGAGTGGCGGGTCTCCGTCTTCGAGAAGCATCTCGATGACTTCACGGAGGTTGGTCTTGAGTTCGTCGACGCTATCTCCCTGAGAGTGAGCGCCAGGGAATCCCGGGATGTAGCCCACATATGTGCCCGTGTCGGGGTCGCGCTCAACGACTGCTGTAAAGGTCCGCATAAGACTCTCCGCCGGCGGTCAACCCCCTAAATATACCAATCCGTCAGACCGAGCCAGCTAACGCCCGCAATTCTGCTGCGGCGCGATCATGAACAATGCGGCAGGCGAACGCAGTGAGCCAGCCGCTTCCGACAGAGGCGCCGTCACCAGCAATTGCTCGTTAGCTGGCGCGGGGCTCAATCCCACCCGGCGGACCGGTGCGATGGGCCGACGCCTCCGGAGACGGGACTCCGTCCGGCCACGACTCCGCGGATCAAAGGTGGCTGCCGAACCAGTCCAGGATCAACGCCGGATTCCTTCCGAAGTAGTTGTAGCCTTGAAAACGCTGGTCCGTCCCTTCGATCCAAAAGAGTTTCTTGTCCTGCGAGGAGATGGTGTCGTAGATCTCCTGTACGTTGGACGGCTTTGTCAGGACGTCGGCACGAACCTGTGCGACGAGCGTCGGGACCGTCACGGACCTGGCATACTCCATCGGCCAGACATCGGCGAGGTGATAGCCAGTCAGCTTGTGAAATGCTGAGTCGAACAGTTCGACACCATTCGGGATGTTCTGCTGTTGCACCGCCGTGGCTACAAAGACGCTTGGCGTCACAGGTTGCAGTGCGACCATCGCCTTGATGTGGACAAATTCTTTGGGATGCTTCTTCATGCCGACGATCGTAGCATTGGCACCCAGGCAACGGCTGTAAAGGCCCGTCTTCATGTTCCTGGTATCGGTCCGGGACTTGGCGTACCGCAACGACCCGATCACGTCACGATACTCCAGCACACCGTGACCATTGACACCGCCGCTGCCGGTGCCGCTTCGGCCATGGTTGCGCATGTCATAGGTGATGATGTTGTAGCCTGCGTCGTGAAGGACCTTGTATTCCGGCAGGAAGTTTGCTTCGAAGCCGCCGAAGTTCTTCCAGGGTTCCAGATGACCCGGGTAGCCATACCGGTTGCAGGGCATGGGGTGATTGAAGATAAGGAGCTTGTTTGAAGCAGCAGGAATGAACCAGCCTTCGATCGTCACGCCATCCATCGCCGGGAAGAAGATTTCTTCGTAGTCCATGCCGTATTCGTTTGGCCACCGCAGAATTGGAGTGCGGGTTGAATGCGCCATCAGGTCGGCCATGCCATTGATGAAATCGTCGGAGTTGGCGTTACCGGTGGACGCGCTAGCTGAGGTTCCGCGGCTCGCGGCCTGCGCGCTCAGAGACGTAGCCATCATCGACGAAGCGGCGAGTGCCGCGCCGGCCTTCAGCAGTTGTCGGCGGGAGTTTGAAACGGCGCCGTCCTGCTGAACGGTGCCACCGAAGTTGTTACTCATGTCGCCGATCATGGCTTTTGAGGGACGAAGCCCTCGGTGATGATGACCGAACCTTCGGTTGCGGCAACGCGGAATTTTCTTGCCGCCGAATACTCCGGCGAATTGTAGAACCGCTGGGCATCGGCGAGGCTCGGGAACTCGGCGATGGCCATGACCTTTTTTGGTTCGCCTTCGACAGCGGGAGCGTCGAGGTTGAAGACGATGATCTTGCCGCCGAACCTCGGCGCTAGGGGGCCGGCTGCTTCCATGTACCTCTGGAATCCTGCCTGATCGTTGATCGTATAGTTCGCGATCATGTAGCCGGGCGCCTGCGACTGCTTGGCACACCCAGTTGCGGCAAGAGCGACGGCGACGGATGTGATCGCACCGAGAATGCGCTTCGTCATGGTAGTTTCCCTACTGTGTGAGTTGTGATCATCTGGTTCGTTGGCATGTTCAGCGGTCTATGAAGCTCATGACCTTTTCTTCGTGGCGATCGCCGGCGGCTGGGGTGAGGTTGTTCAGTCGCGCTATCTGCCCGGCACTCAGCTCAAGGCGGTCGGCGGCGGTGTTCTCCTCGACGCGGGCGACCCGCTTGGTGCCGGGGATCGGCGCGATGTCCTCGCCTTGCGCAAGCAACCAAGCCAAGGCCACCTGTGCCGGCGTCGCATCAACTTCGCTGGCAACCGCCTCGACTTCGCCGACGATGCGCAGGTTGCGCTGGAAGTTCTCGCCGATGAAGCGCGGGTTGGTCTTGCGCCAGTCGTCGTCGGCAAGTTGCTCAGGCGAGCGGATCTCGCCGGTGAGGAAGCCGTGCCCGAGCGGCGAGTAGGGAACGAACCCGATGCCCAACTCACGCAGTAGGGGCAAGAGTTCGGCTTCCGGGTCACGACTCCATAGGGAGTACTCGGTCTGTAGCGCGGCGACGGGATGCACGGCGTGCGCGCGGCGAATCGTGGCGGGACTAGCCTCGGACAGGCCGATGTGTCGCACCTTTCCCTCGGCGACAAGGTCGGCCAGCGCGCCGACTGTGTCCTCGATGGGTGTCTTGGGGTCGACCCGGTGCTGGTAGTATAGGTCGATGCGGTCAGTACCGAGCCGCTTGAGGGACCCTTCGACCGCGGCGCGCACATTCGCAGCGCGGCTATCAACTACCCCGGGGCCACCGCCGCTGTGTGAGACAAGGCCGAACTTGGTCGCCAGCACCACTTGATCCCGGCGGCCCTTGATAGCCCGGCCGACCAGCTCCTCGTTGGTGTAGGGACCGTAGATCTCAGCGGTGTCGAGAAAGGTGACGCCCAGATCGAGCGCACGATGAATGGTGCGGATGGACTCGGCATCGCTGCCTGCTCCGATGTTGTAGTAACCGGACATCGACATTGCGCCGAGTCCGATGCGAGAGACGTTCAGTCCGCCGAGAGATGTGTGCTTCATACGATAGAACTCCTGTGTTTTGTCCGTCTTGCCCAATTCACTTGACTGTCATTGCTTCGTGGAGCGGAGAATACGCCCAGCTATTCTCCGCGAACATGGCGAATCACCTCAAAGTCTTGCCTATTTCTCCACAGCGCTGGAACGCGGGCGTGGGGCGAAGTACGTTCTTTGAGGCGAGTTACGTGGAACGTTTCGGGAGGAAGGGCAGCGATGACATCAGTTCGCAGGGTTCGCAGCTTGACAACGAGTCGCGATACGGAGCTCCGCCGCGCCGAGGCGATTCGACGTGAACTCGTCGACCGACTCGAACAACGGAGTCATGGCGACGGGCCGCACGAGACGGCGATACCGGAGCTGACGCTCTATCGCTACTCACAGCCGACCGAACCCACACAGGTGCTCCAGCGATCAGCGGTTTACGTCGTAGTCCAGGGACGAAAGCAGGTGACGGTCGGCGACGAGACCTACTTCTACAATCCCTCGCACTACCTCGCCGTCTCAGTGGATCTACCCGCGGTGGGGAACGTGATCGAAGCGACTCCGGCGAAGCCGTATCTTTGCATGACGCTCGCCGTCGATCCACGCGAACTCGCGGCCTTGATTGTGGAGACTGGCGGGCAGGCGCCGCGTGACGATCATGATGGCCGGGCCTTGTATGTGAGCCGCCTGCGGCCTGCCCTACTTGATGGGTTCCTCCGACTAGTGCGACTCCTCGATTCGCCGCAGGATCTTCCGGTGCTGGCGCCTCTCGTCCTGCGGGAGCTTCACTACCGTTTGCTGCAGAGCGAACAATTCGGACGACTTGCGCAGATGGCGATTGGAGATGGTCGGCTGCGCCGCGTCTCCGGAACGATCGCCTGGATCAACGAGCACTTCGCGGAGCCTCTACGAATCGAGGACCTCGCGAGGAAGGCGAACATGAGCACATCGGCACTGCACAATCATTTCAAGGCGGTCGCGGCGATGAGCCCGATCCAATACCAAAAGCAGCTACGGCTGCACGAGGCGCGCCGCCGACTGGTTGCCGGCGAGACGAGCGCAGAGGCGATTGCCTACGCGGTGGGCTACGCAAGCGCGTCGCAGTTCAGCCGGGAATACGCTCGACTCTTCGGAGAGCCGCCGCGTCGAGATGCCGAGCGCGTGCGGGTTGTTGCGTCCCGGGGTGTGGGGCGCAGCTGATCCGTTGCGACCAGCTAACGCCTTAGTTCAGTTGGAATGAAGCGGCTGGACCTCCACGGCGACGTGGTGGCACTGTTCGGCCCCACAGGTATTTCACGCGGTCTGAGCCGCAAAACAAACCGGGGAGGCCAGCCCCGTCATATTTTTCTAGCTGGACGCAACAGACTGATCAGCTGCGCCCCACCCCGCGGGACGCAACTACCCGCACGCGCTCGGCGTCTCGACGCGGCGGCTCTCCGAAGAGTCGAGCGTATTCTCGGCTGAAC
>JBOHTC010000147.1:0-1643 GCA_050733495.1 Gemmatimonadaceae bacterium
CCACTCTCCCGCCATGGCATCGACGCCCCTCGCAGAGTCGAGATTCGTCGTGCAGGTTAAAGTGTTACCTATCCTCCTGGACTATTCTGTTACCTATCAACCCGGGTTATACCAGCGGCCGCCTAACGGTCGTTGCCGCAGACGAGCGCGTGACAGTCGTTGGGTTGAACGCTCTTCGAGCGTTCTTATGATCGAGTTTGCTTCGCTATGTTAGTAGAACCGCTCGCAGCTTCTGTGAAGCGGCGCCCCGCGTCAAGTAGAATTTCTGCTTGACGCTTTTGTTTTGCCGTTCAGTTGTGCCGCTCCGATCTCGAGGTGCCGCTCAAGCTTCTGTTCGCGCTCTTCGGTGGCGAGAGATAACTCCCGCCGGCGCACTTTGGGGTTCGATCGGGACGCCGGCGCAAAACTGAACTCCGGCCTCAAGAGCGGCCATCAGCTGCGTCGCGCTCAGCGCTCCCTCTTTGTGGTCACCTTCATCGAAGACGGTTTCAATTCTCGTCGCTACTACGCTGCCGCTGTTCGGCCCTCCACCTTAGGCCGCACCCTAACGTTCGGCGAGCGGTAATTATTCCCATCTCGCCACATCGCGTAGAGTATCCCTGTGAGTCGCCTCGCTAGAGCGACCACTGCGATCCGCTTGCCTCGCCGCGCTGCGATCTCAAGTGCCCAGCTCTTGAGCGCGGCACACTCCGGCCTTCGTGAGCGCAGAATTCTCCACCCCGCCTCGACTAGGAGAGATCTCATGCGAGCGTTACCCCGCTTGGTGATCCGACCCCGGTGCTGCCTCTCGCCCGAGCTATACTCACTCGGAACGAGTCCCAGATAAGACTCCACTTGGTGCGCAGTGCTGAAGCGAGTTACCTCGTCGAGCGAGGCGACAAATGCCAGTGCCGTCACCGGCCCCACTCCCGGAGCCGTCATGAGACGCTCGACTGCCGGATCCCTTCTACCCAGTTGTTCAATCCTTTCGTCCGCCAACTCGATCTCTCGATTGAGTGGCGAGAGAAGCTCGAGAATGGGCGCAAGCTCCTGTAGCACTTCTTCCCTCAGCTCGATCGCCCCGACTTTCAGCGCCGTCCGCTCGGCCTCACCCTGCGAGAGTCTCAAGCCCTCGCGCCTCACCGCCGCCTTGATCAATGCCACGTAACGAGTCCTGGTCCGAACCAAGGCATCCCGCACCAGTAGCTCACTCCTCACATGTCGCTGCTCCGCTGAGACACGATGCGTAGATCGATAAGCTCCGAGCATGCATGCCTCGGCCAACGTGCGAGCATCGCGCTTGTCGGTCTTCACCTTCTTTGATCTCGTCGCATACATAGGAGCGAATCCCGGATCAGCGACGATCACCTCGTGACCCAAGGACTCCAAGTGCCTCGCCACCCACTCACTCTCAGTCGATGCCTCGAGAAGGATACGAGCTCTTGGTCTCGCGCCCAGTAGCGCGGTAAATCGCCCCCGGCTGGTGACGATCCTTTTCTCGGTGATCTCACCCTGAGAACCAATTATGCAGAGCTGGCTCTCGCGCTTGTGAAGATCGAGTCCTATTGTATCCATGGCTGGCCTCCCCGGTTTGTTTTGCGGCTCAGACCGCGTGAAATACCTGTGGGGCCGAACAGTGCCACCACGTCGCCGTGGAGGTCCAG
>JBOHTC010000148.1:0-15438 GCA_050733495.1 Gemmatimonadaceae bacterium
CGTGAGCGGCTCGGGCGCGTCAGCGTTCGTCACGATGCCGGCGCAACCTGCGCTTCGACGACTGCACTCGCGTCGATCCAGCTCGTCATGTCGGCAAGGGAGCGCTCCGCAAAGAGCTCCCGCTTGCGTTTCTTGTCGCGAACTACCTGGCCCAGGTCGTCCAGCAAGCCGAAGTTCGCGTTCATCGGCTGAAAGTGTTTTGGGTCAGCGCTCGTCACATAGCGATAGAGCGCGCCGAGCATGGTCGTGGGTGGCGGAACGACTGGCTCATCTCCCGAGAGAATGCGAGCGAGATTGATCCCGGCGAGCAGTCCGGTCGCCGAGCTCTCGGTGTATCCCTCGACGCCGGTAATTTGTCCAGCGAACAGAAGAGCCGGTTCATCGCGCGCCGCGAGATGGGCGCTGAGCGCCGCGGGCGAATTCAGGTACGAATTTCGGTGAATCGAGCCGTACCGAAGGAATTCGGCTTGCTCCAGCCCGGGAATCATCCTGAAGACTCGCTGTTGTTCCGGGATCCGGAGGCGGGTCTGAAATCCGACAAGATTCCACATTCTGCCCGCTCGATCTTCCTGGCGAAGCTGCACGACTGCGAATGCTTCCCGTCCGGTGCGAGGATCTTTCAGTCCCACAGGTTTGAGCGGGCCGAACCGCAGAGTCTCGCGTCCGCGCTGAGCCATCACTTCGACAGGAATGCAGCCCTCGAAGTAAGGCGCTTCGTCGAATTCGTGGCCATGGTATTGGTCGGCCGAGATGAGCGCGTCGAGAAAGGATTCGTATTCCTCGCGCGTCATCGGGCAATTGAGGTACGCTCCGCCCTCCTCGGCTCCCTCCATCGTCTCCTTGCCGTAACGCGAGCCGCGAAAGACGAGTGAATCATCGATCGACTCGCGCGCCACGATCGGTGCGATGGCATCGTAGAATGCCAACGCGGCGATCCCGAGCCTGGCACGAATGGCGGCCGCGAGCTTGTCCGATGTAAGTGGTCCGGTCGCGATGATTGCCGGCGCAGAAATCTCTGTCGTCTCGCGTCGCACGAGCTCTATCCTTGGCTCGCTAGTGATGCGATCCGTCACGCATGCGGAAAAGACGTCGCGATCCACCGCCAGCGCACTCCCCGCCGCAACGCGAGCTTCATCCGCGGCTTCGAGAATGAGCGAGCCGAGAAGACGCATTTCGGCTTTGAGAAGGCCATGCGCGTTGGTGAGCTCGGTGCTCTTGAAAGTGTTCGAGCAAACCAGCTCCGCCAGCTTGTCCGTCTTGTGCGCTGGCGTCGGCGTGGTGGGGCGCATCTCGTGCAGAACTACCTGATGCCCGCGGATTGCCAACTGCCAGGCGGCCTCCGATCCGGCGAGGCCGCCGCCCACAACGGTAATTGGCGCTTCCCGCCTCCCGCTTCCCGCCTCCCCCTGCTTCACACCGCCACGGCTTCGGGAGTGGGCGCTACATCCCACTCATTCGCGCACTTGATACACCGCCTGTAATCGCCGCGCGTCTTGGTGAACTTCGCTTCCGCGCCGACGTAACCGCACTCCGGGCACACTTCGGCCACAGGCTTGTCCCAAACTACGAAATCGCATTTTGGATAATTCGAGCAGCCGTAAAATGCCTTGCCGCGCTTCTTCGACCGCCGGACGGCGATGTCTCCGCCGTCTTTCGGGCACTTGACACCCGTCGGCATGGATCTCGTTCCGCGGCACTTAGGAAATTTGCTGCAGCCCAGAAATTCCCCGGAACGACCGTGCCGAATGACCATCGGCGCGCCGCATTCGTGGCAGATCTCGTTTGTCGGTTGCGCGGGCTTGCGATCGCCGCGCAGTGGACGCGTGTACTTGCATTCCTTCGGGTGGTTCTCGCAGGCGAGAAAGGGCCCGAAGAATCCGCCGCGCGGGACAAGTTTTCCTCCGCAGTCGGGGCATCGCTCGGTCGCGATCGCAGACAGGTCGTGCGCCTCGCCGATCAAGGCCTCGATGTCCGCTCCCTTCACCGACGCAGCGAACGGTGCGTAGAAATCGCCGAGCATCTTGCGCCAGTTCACATCGCCATCTTCGACCTTGTCGAGATCGCTTTCCATGTGCGAAGTGAACCGCACGTTGAAGACATCGGGAAAGCTCTTGACCATCACCTTCTCCACCTGCTCTCCGAGGTGCGTCGGGAAAAAGCGACGCTGCTCCAGCTCGGCGTAGCGGCGGTCGACCAATGTCGACACGATTGACGCGTACGTAGACGGGCGGCCGATGCCGAGACGCTCCAACTCTTTCACCAGACTGGCCTCAGAGTAACGCGGAGGTGGCTCGGTGAAGTGCTGCGATGGAGTTATGGACTTGACGGGAATATTCTCGCCCTTGTCCACGACCGGCAGACCTTGCTCCTCCTCGAGCGCTTTCCCCTCTTCGGCTTCGCGCGATTCCTTATAAAGTCTCTGGTAGCCGTCGAACTTCACGACGCTTCCAGTAGCTCTGAAGAGGAAACGGCCCAGATCGAAATCGACGGTCGTCGTATCGAAGACGGCGGGACTCATTTGCGACGCCATGAAGCGCTGCCAGATCAATTCGTACAGGCGGTACTGATCTTCCTTGAGGTGCTTCCGAATGTGCTCGGGTCTCCGGGTCGGATCCGTCGGCCGAATCGCTTCGTGCGCGTCCTGAGCGTTCTTGCTCTTGCCGTCAGAATAAAGACGTGGCGCGTCGGGCAGGTACTGCTGTCCGTAAAGCAGCTTGATGTAATCGCGCGCCTGGTCGGCCGCGGAAGCGGCCACGCGAGTGGAATCGGTGCGCATGTAGGTGATGAGACCGACGCCGCCTTCCTGCCCAATCTCGATTCCCTCGTAGAGATCCTGGGCCAGACGCATTGTGCGCTTCGAGCCGAAGCCAAGTTTCTTCGCCGCATCCTGCTGCAACGTGCTGGTAGTGAACGGAGCGGCTGGATTCTTTCGGCGCTCGCGACGCTTTACCTCGGTGACCTCGAATGTCTTGCGCGCTTTGAGCGCGGAAAGGATTTCATTGGCTTCGATCTCGTTGCTAATGACCGGCTTTTTCCCATCCAGGAGATGAAGCTTCGCGGTGAATTGCTGCTTGTCCTTCTCCAGGAGCGCTTCGACGCTCCAGTATTCCACGGGCTTGAATGCGCGGATCTCACGCTCTCTTTCCACGAGTAGTCGCAGCGCGACAGTCTGAACGCGCCCGGCCGATATTCCCTTCTTGACGGTTTTCCAGAGGACGGGACTCGCCTTGTAGCCAACGAGCCTGTCCAGGACGCGACGTGCCTGCTGCGCATCGACTTTGTGCTCGTCGATGTTGCCGGCGTTGGCGATAGCGCTCTGCACGGCATCGCGCGTTATCTCGTGAAAAAGCACGCGCCGGATGGGAACGCCGTTGTTCGATTTGATCTGTTGTGCGACGTGCCACGCGATCGCCTCACCTTCGCGGTCAGGGTCGGTCGCCAAAAAGATCTCGCGCGAGTCCCGGGCGGCGCTCTTCAGCTCGGCGACGGTTTTTTCTTTTCCGGGAATCGTCACGTATTCCGGCTCAAAGCCGTTCTCGATATCGATTCCCATCTTTTTTGCCGGCAGATCACGCACGTGCCCGATGGTCGCGCGCACGCGGTAGCCGCGCCCGAGGTATTTGCCGATGGTCTTGGCCTTCGCCGGAGATTCGACGATGACGAGCGAAGTAGCGCCCGGCTCGTGAGCGGCACCGTCGTCCTCGACTCGCGTCGCGGTCTTCCGGGCTTTTGCCGTCACGGCAGCTTTTGTCGCGCGCTTCGCCGTGCTTTTTCTTTTTGTGATCTTGGCTTTCGCCATTCTAGTGCACCGTTATGTTGTCGCCGTTTCCGGACGCGTCTTCCAGGCCCGTTCCCTCGAGCAATCCGCGAAGATCGTCGAGCGCGATCCGACCCTCGAACTGCATGAGGGCACGCTCGATGATGTGTTCCAGCTCGAGCCCGTTGATTGCGCCCGAGCCGTTGAGCGAGAGCAGATGACCCCAGGCATCGGGGGCAAAACGCCCTCGCTCGTGCGGTCCCATCACGCGGAAAGTGGTCTGACCTGGAACTCTCTCATCCATGTTCGTCGTCTGGTTCTATTCGATGGTCGAGGCAAGCTCGATGACTTTTGCAATAAGTTGTTGTCTGACAAGCCCTTCAGTATCCAGGACTACGTCCGCGGTCTCGTACAGCGTCCGTCTTTTTTCGTACAGCTCCCTCAGAGCGACCACCGGGTCCCGTCCCGCGAGAAGCGGTCTGGTCTCTACCCGCCGCAGTCGGCGGGCAACAGCCTCGGGTGACGCTCTAAGGTATATGATACGTCCATTCGAGCGCAAAAGTTCGACAGAATCTCTTTGCGTTATCCATCCGCCACCAGGTGAAAGCACCATTCCATCCTGAGCGCTGAGCTCGCGCGAGAGCTCGAGCTCCAGTCCACGAAAGTGCTCCTCCCCCTTCACGCGAAAGATTTCGCGTACCTCCATTCCTGCTCTTCGCTCGATCTCGCGATCGAAGTCAAGGAAGGTACGTCCGAGGCGCCGTGCAGCCGCTTTGCCGATCGTTGTCTTACCAACTCCGGGCAGTCCAACGAGAATCAAGTGCGGCGTCAATGCCCTAGCTGCCCCTGCGCTCGCCGAGGGAAGCAATGTAACCGTCGTAGTTGCGCCGTGTCTCGCCGAGCGAGTCTCCGCCAAATTTTTCGATGAACGCCTGGGCCAGGACGAACGCTGCCATTGCTTCGGCAATCACTCCCATCGCCGGCACCGCCGTGACATCGCTTCGTTCCGCGACCGCTTGTGCCGGTTCTCGCGTCTTCATCTCGACTGTAGCGAGCGGGCGCATCAGCGTGCTGATTGGCTTCATCGCGGCCCTGAGGACGATCTGCTCGCCGTTCGTGATCCCACCCTCGAGGCCGCCGGCCCGATTGCTTCGCCTTCGCACGCGTCCAGCCTTGACGTTCTGGTCGTCGGGATCGATCTCGTCGTGCACTTCTGATCCCCTTCTCCGTGCGCCCTCGACACCGAGACCGATTTCAACCGCCTTGACCGCTGGAATAGACATGAGCGCGGCGGCGAGTCTGCCATCGAGCTTCCTGTCCCACGAAACATGCGACCCAAGCCCGACCGGCACGCCATCGCAGATTACTTCCGCGATTCCCCCGAGTGTATTTCCTTCGGCTTTCGCTGCATCAATTCGCGCGATCATCTCCGCTTCGACTTCCGCATCCAGAGTGCGAAGTGGAGACGAGTCGGACGATGCGTTCAGATCGCGCGGCATTTTTTCCGGCCTCTTAGCGTCGACGCCGCCCAGGTGAACGATGTGGCTGCCGATCGTGACGTCGAATTCGCGCAGGAGTCGCTTGCAGATTGCGCCTGCGGCAACGCGCGCCGTAGTCTCCCGGGCCGATGCGCGCTCGAGCACGTCACGGGCATCGTCTCGGCCGTACTTGAGCATGCCAGAGAGATCTGCGTGCCCTGGACGGGGGCGCGTGACGACCCGCTTGCGATCCGGGTCCCCCTCGCGCGGCGCTGGATCCATTATCTCCTGCCAGTTCTTCCAGTCGCGGTTGTGGATCAGCATCGCTATCGGAGAGCCGATCGTCTCGCCCGCACGTACGCCCGAAAGCAGCTCCGCATGATCCGACTCGATCTTCATGCGTCTGCCGCGTCCGTAGCCTTGCTGGCGGCGGGCAAGCTCGACGTCGATGTCAGCCGCAACGAGCGGCAGGCCGGCGACCATTCCTTCGAGAATGGACACGAGCGCGATTCCGTGTGATTCGCCGGCGGTGGTGAATCGCAGCATACATCTCCCAAAATAAAAACGAGCCCGGTCAAGTGCCGGGCTCGTTCGAATTCCTTACCCGCGTCCTGCGGGAAAACTACATGCAGGTCGTGGTAAACGTATTCGGTAGGCTTGCGATGACAACCCCTCGCGCTGTGGCACCCACGAGCACGAGTTGCCCGTTCGGCCGTAGCGCCGCCTTCACGGGTCCGATGATCGGATCCCGAATTTGTATCGTGGCGACCTTTTGATAGCAGTTCGTGTCGTACACGTCAATCGACGGCTGTGACGACGCCGCGAAAATAAGACGGCTGCTAAGGGGGAACATTGAAATGTCGTTCGACGGGTGGAAGTCAATTCCGCCGTCGCCGGTACTAGTGGGAAGGACGCCCTGGAGACGCAGAGTCCCGTTGAGCAGATAGGTTGAATCGCCTCTGACCGCGACGAGCGAGCCATCGCGATTGATCGCCACCCCGCGAACCTTGGAGAATGCGTTGGCGATGAAGTCGGTTACGTCGGACGCAGGCGACACGCCGAGGTCAACCCACGGACGCGCGGCGTCAGTGCCTTTCGTGACGTCGTAGGTCATGGCACGACTCCCATTCACCGATCCGCCCTCGCCAAATATTGCGTGCAGGAAATTGCCGGAGCCGCGTACAAATGTCGTGTCCCGGAATCCGAGCTTGCTGACATCGACTACTGTCGATGACGGGTCACCAGCCGTGTAGGGCACTATTGTAGTCGCGGCGCCAGTATTTCCGTCGAAGCGAATGATCTCGAGAGTGTCGGACCGACCTGCGCTTTGGCCGACGGCTTGTTCGAAGAAAAAGTGCGACGTCTTATTGGTCAGGTCTTCCCAGCGCAGGGTTCCATTATTGGACGAAAAAGGAACCGACTGGCCCGGAGTTGGGGTCGTCGAGTAGGCAAGAATGACGTCTCCGCAACCTAGACCGGCCGGCCTGCAGGTTGCCGCGAGATACTGCGGCCTGTCGCTGAAGTCGTACTTGGTCGCAACCTGGATCGGCAGACCACTTGTCACCGATGTAGTCGTAGTAACCGTGAACGCGATGATGTTCGGCAACTGGTAACGCGATTTCTCGAACGGAGTATCGCCCGAACCGCCATCGAGCGATACGTAACTGATGCTGGTTCCGCCAGAGTTCGCCACGAGCAGAGTGTCGAGCATCGCACCGGTTTGGTCGCTCGGCCATCCCGCAATCCCCCAAGGCCTTGACCCAACGTTGACTCCCGGCAGGAAGGCGAGTGTCGCGAGATCGAACACCTCGACACGGCCGGCATTGATGTTGGTCATGTACAGTCTGTCTTTTCCGGGATGATACATCGCATCCGCAATGAGGCCGTTCGTGACGCCTCCGGAGATGGGCAATGGTCGCGTGACACCAGCAACTACGGTCACGGTGTCGATTCGGTCCGCCCCGCTTGCAAGCTTTGCGTAGGCACGTACGCCATTCGCGTTCCGCGCGAACACCTGGATGTACGCGGTCGCGGGGAAGGTCGTGTACGGAAGCTTCAGTGTGAAAGTGTGGGGCTGGAACGTCAACTGGCCGTTCGATACGAACGTGGACGAATCATCGATGGCCCCGCCGACGGTGCTACGGACTTCATAACCAAGCTCCCCGATACCACTGGGATCATCGGCTTCGACGTGCAGACTGTCGCCAACTTCAAGGCGTACGAGGTGTCCGCACGCGTTGTCGTAGACGGAGTTGCCCACGCAATACTGATTCACGGCCGGCACGGAATTGATCTGCGCCGCTGTCTGGACATTGACCGTGATGCTCGTACCGAGCGCGCGCTGTCCGAGAGAATCTCTGAGGAAAGGCGTGATCGTGAGCGTGCCGGCCGTCGCATTCGCGGGAATCACGACTGTGTCCTGCATAGTCAGCGAATCCAGGAGCGGGCTCGAGTATATAACCGAGTCCGCAACAACCACCGGGCCGGTGGTGCTGAGGCCGAGCGAGCGCACCTTGATTCCTGTCTTTCCCATCACCGTCACGACAATCGACTTGCCCAGCACGGCGGAGCTACCCGAGAATGGGCTGAGAACCTTCACGATCGGCGGTGGTACGTTGCCCGTTGCCAGTACGAGAGTATCGACCCCCGAGCTATTGCCGGCGCCGTCGATCGCGGTGGCGGTTATTGTCACGGGAGTGCCCGGAGGAACCGAGCGCGAGGAGAAGAGGGTGAACTGGATCTGGAAATCCGTGACAGCGCTGGTGAAGAGCGTGTCGTAAACCGTCCCAACGGCGCCAATAGCCTGAACGTGAACCGTCTTCAGACCCAGGTTATCCTTTGCCTCGGTCGTGAACGAAATGACGGTGTCCGACTGGCTCGAGGCCGGCGTCAGCGTAAGCGTAGGCGGTACGCGGTCCCGCTGCGGATCGATCGACGTGCTGTCTGTGCACGCGACGAATCCGGCGATGACGCATGCTGCTGTAGCCGCCAACGTAAGTCGGCGGCGCGCGGCGCCGGTAAAAAAGATATGCATGCGAGTCACCTTATCGGGTGGCTGGTGGTATCGGATTCGACGATGCGCCGGGTATGGGGGCGCCGTCGTCGATGATGTGTGGCGTGACTAGAATGAGGAGGTCACGCTTTTCGTCGTCGGTGCGTGTCTCGCCGAACAGCCTGCCGATGAGCGGCAGGTCCACGAGCAGCGGAATTCCGGACTTGGAATTGGTGGTCTGCGTGACAGTCAGCCCGCCAATGACAGCGGTCTCACCGTCGCTGACCAGAAGTTGGGTATCGCCGGACTGCTTGCCGAAGATGAAACCGACGTCCGACGAGGCCAGCTCGGCGTCCGAGTTCTCGGCGTGGAGCAGCAGCAGGATCTGTCTGTTGTTGGTGATGTGAGGCGTCACGGTCAGAATGATGCCGACCTGCTTCAGCTGCACCGTCGCGCGCGGCACCTGGTTTCCGGTCGCGCCCCCGACATTGGCGGTGTTGGCATCGAGTACCCTGATGGGAATTTCCTGTCCTACCTGAATCGAAGCCTGTCTGTTGTCGAGCGTCACGATGCTCGGCTCCGCCTGGAGATCGGCGAGACGAACTTCCTGGAGTGCGTCGAGGAAGCTGGTGAGCTGGAACTTGCCGAGCGCGGTCGAGAACACCACCTGCAGCGCGGGGTTGACTACCCGCGAGTTCGCGTTCGCGATCGCCGAAAGTGCGTTCCCGCCAAGGAGGATGCGGTCGCCATTGAACGGAGTACCGCCGCCGAGCGCGTCTGGAACGCCGTCGCCGTTGGTGTCGATCGGCTTGAGTGTCGAAGGATCCGGACGCTTCACGAGCTGGCTGAAGAATTGATCTGTCCCGGTGCCCAGATCGTACGAGAGTCCGATGTCCTCGATGTTCGTTCTGTTGACGAAGATGATCTTGGCCTTGATGCCGACTTGCGGCGTGCGAACGTCGAGGTTCCGTACGTACTGAAGCACATCAGCGAGACGCGAAGCGGTCTCCGTGATGATCAGGGTGTTGGTCGTGCTGTCGGCAGCGACGAGTCCGCGAGCAATGCAGTTTGGGCGTGCATTGTTCTGGACGTTGCCGCTGGTCGGAACTTGCGGGCAGTCCTTCTGGAGCAATGACTGTACAGTCGGAACGAGCGCGGTGGCGCTCGCGTAATTGATCGATACGAGCTGCGTCTGCAGCGGCTCGGACGCCTGTCGGTTCAGGATGTTGGCGTAGCTGTCGACCGTGATGATTCCGGAAATTGCGTCTTCAGATGCGGCGAGACCCTGGCCCTGCAGAACCGCGCGCAGCGCGACGTCCCACGGCTGATTGCGAATCTCGGCCGTGACGGTTCCTGTGACATCCTTTCCAACAACGATCGTTCGCCCCGAGAACGCGGCAAACGACGCAATGACGTCGCGGATATCCGTGTCCTGGAACGTGACGTTGATGATTGGCTGTTGTGACTGCTGTGCGTGCGAGAAGAGAGCGACCGGCGGCAAGCTGGGAGCGCGCTCTGCCATTTCGGGTGCCGGCGCCGGTGTCGGCGCGGGTTGGTCATCCTGCTGATAGCTCACGGTAGATTGCGATTCGACCTGTGCGACTACCTTGGGCGTGTCCGTTTTGACAGGAGCTGTCGTTGCGACCGCCTGTGTGTGCGGCTTCACTGCCTGCGTCTGCGGCTTTCTGGGTGCCGTCGCTATAGTAGTAGTGGCCGAGCGCCCCGGCGCCGGCGAAGCGACGTAACCATCTTTGTCGGAGGACCACGACGAGTAATCGGCCGTCTTACCGCCGGAAACCGTGACGCGAACCTCGGTATCGTTGCTCTTCACGTCGAACGGGTGCTTCGCATCCATCTCGATGACAACGCGCACCACGTTCGGGCGGAACTGGGAGTAGCGAATATTGGTGATGCCGCCGCGGGCAATCCTGTCGTAGCGGCGGTGGGCCATGCTGAGAGTTGCTCCGTCCAGATCGATCACGATCCGCGCGGGCGCGTCGAGCGTGAGGCTTTGCACATCGACCGCGGCGCTGATCCCGACCACTACCTCAGTCTTCCCGGAGGACGGGACAACACTGACAGAGTGGACGGTCGCTGCCGACGGGGGCAGAAACAACAGCGCCGCAGCTGGCAGCGCTTTTAGAAAGCTCATTGACGTGGCCTCATTTTGGTCGAATCGACCACGAACGGCAGGATTTCCTGACGGCTGTAGCCGAACTCTTCAATCGTGAAAATCACATCCTTCTCCTGGATGGCCGCGACTCTCATCCTGCCGATAGTCTGACCGACCCTCACCCTGTACTGGTCTTTAGACGTAACGTCACGCAAAACCGCAACAGAGTTGTTGCCTCGCGGATCGAACGCCACCGCCACCAGTTTCAGGTCGTTCAGGAGTGGCCGTAAGTCGCTTGTCGTCAGGAGTGAAACGAAGGGGTCGCGCCGTCCATCGCCCTCGTACTGAAAGACTTCGCGATTGATAAGCACCCTGGACCCGGTGTCGGCCGGCAATGGCGCCGGTGTGGTTGCTCTCGCCGGGACTGGAGTGACTGTCGCCGGTGTCGCGGTCGCGATCCTGGCGGGGACGTTCGTTTTCGATCTCGTCGCCGCCTGTGCGCGCGCTTGCGCCGACGCGCCGCTCGCGAGCGCCGCGATGAGGGCTACTGCGATTGTCATTGAGCGCTGCATTATTTCACCGCGGTTGGCGGAACGTAGGGCGTCGAGCGTGCGACGTAGGTCTGGACCTGAAACTCCGTGTCGATCAGCGATTCGCCCTTCTTTACGTGCGCCTTTGTCTTGTCAGCGATCGGATGGAGCTTGATGGTCATCGTCACGGGCGCGATGATGCGATTGAGCGAACCGACGTTGCTGAGGAATTGTCCGACAGGGTGGTACCCGCCGATGACGGCGAGCTTGTAGCGATAGGTATCGAACTGCTCGCCCGGAAGAACCGGCATTGGTTCGACCGTCGCCAGGTCCAGTCCGACGCGCCGTGCAGCCGTGGATATGTCCTCGAGCAGAGCGGGTACCTCGTTGCTCCTCGGGACCAGCTGCCGCATCACCTTCAGACTCTGTTCGTACTCCGACGACTGCGCGCGGAGCTTCTGCAAGCTTCCCTGAGCAATGTCAGCCCGAGCCTGCTGATTCTTCTTGTCGAGCGCGGCGACGTGCGTCTGAATCACGGTCAGCTCCGCGGCCTTCGGTTTGTACAGGAAATACCAGTATGCGCCGAGCAGCAGCACGGCGACGAGACCAATTGCCGCCAGCGTCTGTTCGCGCTTGGTCATGTTCGCGCCGATAGCCATGTTAGTGCACCGCCGAAACTATGAGTGGAACTGTTTTTATCGCGAAGGGTGGCGGCATCTGCGACTCCGCCTGGAGCGTGAACTCCGTGACTTCCTTGCCCTCGGCCTGGACGAGATCGGAACGTGTCAACTGTACGTTCTGGATGAACGGCGAGGCCTCAAGCGCTTTCATGAAGCGCGTGAGCGCCTGAATGTCGACGGTGTGCCCGACAATTTTGAACTGCAGCTCCTTCGTCGCTGCAACTAGCGAGTCGGCGTGCGCCTTCTTCGCGCGATCGCGCGCGAGGGCTTGCTCGCGCGGAGATTTCGTGCTGTCCGCTGCCGTGACTTTCTTTTTCGTCGTATCGGCTGCGGCCGCACTACGCGGCTGACTCGTCTGCGTTATCTCCGTTAACCACGTGTACTGCGGCAGTGCGTTCGAGATCTCGTACATCAGGTGGGACCACATGTAGCGGGAGTCGTCGATCGACTTGATGATCGCGATCTGCTGATAGAGCGAATCTCGCGTTGCCTCCGCTTTGGTCTTGGCATCCAGAACCGCGCTGAATTGCGCGGAATCCTTCATGGCCTTCATCTCACGCTCGTCCAGGCCGCTAGCCTGGGCGGTCTGGTGGATGAACATGAAGGCGATGAGGAGTACCGAAAGCCCCGCGGCGCCGATCGCGCCAAGGAGGTACTTGTCGGTGATCTTCTGGGCGATTCCGGCGAACCATTGCGCCGGCTGAAATCGGAAGGTCGCGCCGCTCGTTGTCTTTGCTCGGCGCTTCTTCTTGCCGTCCCCAGGAAGGAGATTGATCTCGATCATATAGTATGTGCTCCGCGGTCAGTTCTTACGGAGGGCGAGTCCGATCGAGAGCATGAGAAGCGGCGCGACCTCGTCGGTCACGAGCGACTCCAGCGCACCATCCCGCACCGACATGGTGGCGAGAGGGTTCGCGAGCTCCACCGGTTTGCGCAACCGCTGGCCGAGTGATTCGGTAAGGCCTGGCGTACGTGAGCCACCGCCGCAGGTGTAAACCGCCTTCATCTGTCCGTCGCCCTTTAGCGACGTGGCAAGGAAAGCGATCGCGCGCTCGAGTCCGGTGGCGATCTCTTCGGTGCGTGTCATGATCACCGCGTCGAGCTGTGGCGACCGGTCGTAGCCCCTGATCAAAGCCTCCGCATCCGGCGCCGACAAACCATGCTCGCGCTGAAGGTCTTCGCGAATGCGGCGAGTGCCTATGGGAAGGTCGCGGGTAAGAATCGGAACGCCGTCGTCCAGAATGTTGATGTTGGTGACCTCGTGGCCGATGTTCACCAGACCGACAGCGCCGCTCATCGCGGCCGGATAGTTGATTTCGAACGCGTTGTGCAGCGCAAAGGCGTCCACATCCATAGAGCTCGGCGTGATGCCTGCCTCGGCGAGAATTCGCAGCTTGGCCTCGACGAGATCGCGCTTGGCGGCAACAAGAAGGACGCTCATTTCGTCGCGTCCATCGCCGTCACCATCGAGAATCTGAAAATCGAGCTCCACCGAATCGACATCGGGAACGTGCTGTTCCGCTTCCCAGCGCATTAGCTCGCGCGCCTGCTGCTCCTTTACGCGCTCCGTCTTGATGCGCTTGATGATCACATCGCGACCGCCGACGGCCGCGACCACCGCCTTGGTGCTGGCGCCGACCGACTCAATAGTTGTGCGAATGACGTCTGAGACGAGGTGCGGGTCCATCACTTCGCCTTCGACGATTGCATCGTCGGGAAGCGGAGTGATCGCAACCTTGACCAGTTCTGGGGCAGACTTCGAGTGATCGACAACGGCGACCTTTATTAGGCCGGATCCGATGTCGAGCCCTACGGTAGTCTTCTTGCGGCCAAATAACGCCATCGCGGCCCTTGGTGAATGAATACAAGAGAGTGGAGACCAACCGCGTGGCACTACTGCCTATGAGGTCCGTCACCAATCGTTCGAACTAAGACACGATTCAAATGACGAGAAAGTAACGATCCAGTGGCACGGTCTTAGAAAAGCTCCGACCAGGCTCCGAGCGGAATTGGCTGGATGGTTATCGAACCATCGGCGGCGACTCGCGGCGCCGCGAGCACACGGATTCGACGCCTGGTGGCGGAATGCGCCACATCGGGAACGACGTCGGCGACGATCGAATAGATGGCTGAATCGAGTCGGGTGATGTAGACGGTCACCGGAGATCCTGACTCAACGGAGCGGTACGATAGTGTTCCGCCAATGCCGATGATCACGGGAAGAGTCAGGTCCGGATTAGCAACCGTCGTCGCGATCGCGGATTCGGCTGCGATCAGAGCCATGTCGCGCGCTATGCCGGTTGTGCCCGCGCGGGTTTCCTCGGTGGTCGCAAAGAGAACTCCCGACACGAGCGCGCCAATGAGCATGATCGCGAGTAGCGCAGCGGCCAGCGCAAAGCCTTTGGGATGGCGCCGCGCGACTCCCGCGCTTGTTCCAGCGTCGGTGGCACCTACGCTTCTTGGGGCCGGGAAGAACACGGAAGGCGAAGCGACTCTCACTGTTGCCCGCGGTTCCTTACCGCCACGGAAACGGTCGCCGAATCCGCGATTCTGCTTGGTTGTCCCAACCATGAAGCCCGTTGAGCGCTCTCGCTTCTCGCCGTGAGATCCACCCGGGAGAGGGCGAGAGGCGAGGCCGTGGGATCCAGGCGGCGGCCGGCGGAATCGAAGTACTCGAACAGGAGTCCGGTTGTGCGCGTATCGCTGCTGTAGCTGCGATACGGTCCGGTGACCGGCTGAATGCCGCTGCACACGGACACGCCGATCGCGTCGCAGCGACGATACCCAAGGTATGACGCTCCATCGCTCGCGCGGTACAAGCTATACCTCGCGCGGCGCGCGAATCGCACAGGAGCGCCGACTTTGATGTCCTCGCGCAAAGAAGTGGCGAGCGTTAGCGAGAAACCCTTCGCTCCAGTGTCCAGGTCGGCTTGAGTGGAGAAGCCAGAGAGCGGAGGACAGCTCGATGCCAGAGGCCGCGGCGCAAAATCGGCAATTCGGTATTGCTCCCACCTGCCGCCGGCTTCTGACGAATTGGCGTAGACGAGCGCGAGGTCGCCCGTATCGGGCTCGACGACGAAAGCACTGAGCGAATTGCCGGATGCGTGTACCGGCGCCAATCCCACTTCACTTCCAGCAGACTGACACACGACGGATACACCGACGGCGGCGAAAAATTCGATCGCGGAATCCGCGCGCATCCTCACTGAGTCGGCCACAGACATTCCCCGCAGATCCGTGGAGAGAACCTCCATGGCGTCGCGGACGCCCTCACGCACGGCTCGGAGCTCGGATACGCCGCGATAGAACCTCTGTTGACGCACGATGGTCGCATCTATTGTCGTCGCCGCGAGCCCGGCAATCGCCACCACGACAAGAAGCTCCGCGAGCGAATTCCCACGCCGGCCGCCACTCATCGTGGACACCATATGGCAGATCGAGTGGCGGTGCTTCGCCAGCCGTCCGCGCTGGCGTACCCAACAACTTCAACGACGCTGATCGTCGATGACCCGGCCTCGACGACCCATCTTGAATCGATCTGGTCCACGGTTTCGCGTCCACCCGTGGCTGATGCGCACTGGGACTTTATGATCTCAATTCTGGCCGCCGCCGCTCGGGCCGCGCGTTCCCGAAGCACATTCGTTGTCATCGCCCGCAAGACGAGCGAGCTCGACGCGGCGAGTGCCAAGGCCCCAACGGTGAAAATGAGTAGCCCCACGATTGTCTCGATGAGGGTGTAGCCAGTATTCCGCGCTGCTTTCCGCATTCGGACAGACTACGTTGCGGCGGTCGTGCTGGATCACCGGAGGTCTGCCCTCGGAAGCGATTCGTTGCGTCTCGAACGGCCTGGGCGCAAAAGAAAAACGGAGCGCCTTTCGGCGCTCCGTT
>JBOHTC010000149.1:0-3517 GCA_050733495.1 Gemmatimonadaceae bacterium
TCTGAGCCTTTAGTCCTCAGTCCGAAGCACTTAGTCCGCACTCCGCAATCAGTCCGCAATTAGCAGTGCCGTTTGTCCTCGGCCTCGGTCATCATCCGTTAGTCCTCAACCGACGCTCAATATGTTCATCCTTTAACTGCTCCCGCTGTTAGCCCCTGCACGATTCTCCGTTGGAAAAACAGAACCAGCGCCGCCACCGGCGCCGTGGCAACGACAGCTGCGGCGAGAATCTCTCCCCACGGCACCTGGTACTGTCCGCGAAAGAGCGCAATAGCAACGGGAACAGTCTGCCGCTCCGGTCCAAGGGTGAATGAAAGCGCGAACAGAAATTCATTCCAGCAATAGATGAAGGTCAGAATTCCTGTTGTCGCCAGACTTGGGATAGCGAGCGGCAACAGAATCTTCGTGAAGCTCTGTCTGCGCGTCGCGCCGTCGACGTAAGCCGCTTCCTCGAGGTCTTTCGGAATCTGTCGAATAGACCCGGTGAGAACCCAGACCGTGAGCGGCATCGCAAAGGTCATATAGGGCATGATTAGCCCTGGATACGTGTCGATGAGATGAAGCGAGCGCAGCAGCAGGTAGAGCGGGCTCACGATGGAAATCTGCGGAAACATCGTCACGGCCAGAATGAAAGCCATGATTGCGGATTTACCCTTGAACTCGAGGCGCGCGAGAGCGTAGGCGGCGAGAGTGCCCACGATGAGACAGAAGATCGTCGTAGTTCCCGCAACTACGAGCGAGTTTCGGATCGGCGTGATGAAATCGCGCTCCGAGAAGAGCGCGCGGTAGTGATCGGTAATAATGTGCTGCGGCCAGAGTGATGGCTCGCGAAAGAGCGCGGCGTCGGGTGTGAACGAGGCGACGATGGCCCAGTAAAATGGAAAGAGCGTGAACAGCAGGAGGACGACGAGCGCGCCGGCGAAGACCCACTTCCCCCATTGTACTCCCGCCTTTTGTCTCGGGGCGCGCAAGACGGCCACGGTTCGACTCATGGCTCGTCTCCGCTCAGGCGCACGCCGAGCCCACGCACGTACAGTAGAGCAAGGCCGAAGGTGATTGCAAAGATTACGACGGAAAGGGCCGAGCCATAGCCGAAGCGCAGGTTCTGGAGAAGTGCGTTGAAGGTGTAGAGGGCGACGGGCTCGGTCGACGTTCCGGGCCCACCGCCGGTGAGCACGTAGATAAGATCGAAGACACGAAATCCGTCGAGCGTTCTGAAGACGAGCGTAACGAGAATCGCCGGCTTCAGGAGGGGGAGCGTGATGTGACGGAGCTGCCACCACGCGTTCGCGCCGTCGACGGCGGCGGCCTCGTACAGACTGAGATCGATGTTCTGCAGTCCCGCGAGCAGTAGGAGCGCGACGAAGGGAGTCGTCTTCCACACGTCTGAAAGGATTACCGGCACCCAGGCCGTCGCCGCTTCGATGAACCAGACCATCGGCTGATTAAGGATTCCGACATCGATGAGCAGAGCGTTCGCGATTCCACCCTGCGACTCGAATATGAATCGCCAGAGGAGCGCGGCGACGACCGTCGGGATTGCCCACGGGACGAGCACCGCCGCGCGCACGAAGCCGCGTCCCTTGAAAGCGCGATTCATCGCAAGTGCGAGGAAGAGACCGATCAACAACTCCAGCGAGATCGACACGACGGTGAAAAAGACGGTATGGCCGAGCGCCGCCCAGAATCGCGGATCCTTTGCGATCTCTACGTAGTTGGCGACACCAATGAATGGCTCGCCGAGCCACGGCATTCTGAGCTCGTGGAGATGGAGCGATTCCCAGAAGGTCCACGCCAGTGGAAAGATCGCGATGAGCGCAATCACGATCAGCGCCGGCGCGACGAGGGACCAACCGAGCCGGGCGTCGTGTCCGAGACGGGGAATTCTTCTCATCTACCGCCGGTCGGGACGGAAGTCATTGGCGAGGCTGACGCAGCGGGCTGCGACGACATCAGCTTGAGCATTCCCGTTCGCTCAATCAGTGCGTTGATTTTGTCGGCTGCCGCATTGAGCGCCTGCTGCGGCTCCGCCTGCCGAACAAGCGCACGATCGACCTCGATCTGGAGAATTTCCGAAAGCTCGGTATAAATCGGAGTCACCGGCCTCGGCCGCGCGCTCTCAATAGCCCGACGCGCGTTGTCGAGCGGGATCCCGATCGTGCCTCGCATCCTCGCGTCGTCGTACAGCGCGGTGCGAGTGGGATACTGGCCCACCGCGCGGGCGCGCTCGATCATCTGCTCCGGCGCGGTGAGGTACGCGATGAGCTTGTACGCGGCTTCGGGATGATCGGTATATGCGTTGATCGCGAGCTGCGCGCCGCCAAGTGCGGCGGTGGAGTGCCCACCCGGTGCAGTGGCCGATGGGGGCATGGGAGAGACGGTGAACTTACCCGCGACTTTGGATTGCGCAGTATCGCTCATGGCAGCGACTGCGTACGGCCAGTTGCGCATGAACACCGCGTTTCCGTTCTCAAATGCGAAGCGCGCTTCCTCTTCGTGGAAAGTGAGTACGTCGAGAGGGGCGATGTGCGACGTGTACAGCTCATCGCGCATAAACTGGAGCGCGCGCACTGCCTCAGGCCGATTTACTACGACGTTACCGCGGTTGTCGATGATCTTCCCACCGAAAGCACCGAGGTACTCAACGAATCCAGTGATCAGACCTTCGTAGCGGGCGCCCTGCCACACGATTCCATATCGCGGTCCGCCTTTGCGAGCCATGGCCGCGCGCGCGTCTGTGACGATCTCCTCGAGGCTCTTCGGCTCGTTTGGTACAAGGTCGGTGCGGCGATAGAGAAGACCGACATCGGCAAACCATGGAAGCGCGTAGAGTTTTCCCGCCCATGTGTTCGCTTCGATTGTAGCGGGAAAGAACTCGCTCTTTGCGGGGCCGTAACGATCGAGCGGAAGGACCCACCCGGCGGCCGCGAACTCTGGGGTCCAGACGACGTCGAGCTGGAGAATCGATGGATTCCCTACGCGCGCATTGAGCCACTGGACATAGAGCTGGTGCCGCTGGGAGGCGTCATCGGGGGTTCGTTGCAGCTCAACGCGGATCCCCGGATTGAGCCGCATGAAATCCTTGATCTGCTTGGCGACGAGCGTTCCCTCGGCGCCGAGGGCGGAGCCGGAAAACGTGAGGATGGTTTCGTGGTCGTGACTGGACGTTCGCGCACACGCGCCGAGAAGTGCCGCGGTAGCGAGAAGGATCTGTGGCGTTAGGGACGGCCTCAAGAGATGACCGACAGGGAGTGCGGCCGCTAAACGCAGCGGGTTGGCGAGATGGCAGACAGGCAAGGCGGAAGGATATCCTCGCAGGCGACGTCCGAGCGAGCGCCCGAGGAGACCCGCGACTGAGCGGAGCGAAGGAGCGCTGTTCGGGGCTCCGACAGAGCGACCGTCGTCGCCGAAGGGGACACCCGCTCCGCCCGACCGGCGCGATGTTCTCGACATGCGCTCGACCGGAACCCCGAACGGATGCTAGTCGAGCAACGCCAAAAGCTGCGCCAGAATCCGC
>JBOHTC010000150.1:0-9987 GCA_050733495.1 Gemmatimonadaceae bacterium
TATATCCCCGTCCGACCGTCGCCGTGCACTGGGAGAAGAACGTTCCGCGCCGCCGAGTGCGGATGTGGACCGTCGACGACGAAGTGATGGCGACGTGGAGATCGCACTACCACGCCAGCGCTGCGCCGGACAACCAGACTGAGCTCTGGAAGTGGATGGCCGATAACGTCGACTTCCGCGTGCGGAGCGCAGGGATTCTGTAAGCAATTGCGGCGCGCTCCGTGCGGCGCCGCCAACCCCAAGCTAGGTGAGGCGACTCATGCTCCCACTAGCACTGGTGACACTTCTTTCGTTTGGTTTGCTCGCGTACAGGCGCGGCGACATTGGCGACAAGCATCCGCGCGCCGACATGACCGACGAGCAGATCAAGCGGCAATGGCGCAAGCTCGGCTTTTTCTGCGAGCGGGACGATAACAAGAGGCACTGGACTCTCACGGGTGACAGGCGCGGACTGCTGTACTTTCCCGATCTGCTGCTGGGTTACGTCGCCGATCCGAAGTACGCGTTGGTGGGAAAGCGCGAGCACTATGGGCCGTATGGGTCGCTCGAGATAATGACGTGGCCGGATGCCGGGCTCGATGGCCACGCGATTCGCGGCTCGCCGCAGGCACTCACGCATCTGGCGGAGCTCGTCGAGCAGAAGCTCGCATTCGCGGAACCTGGCTCGCTCGTGCGCATTCGCACCGAGTATTCGCCTGACAGCCCGTACACCCTGCTGCTGGACATTCGAGCCGACGGTTTCGATCCCGCATCAGAGGATCGTCAGCGACTCGGCGCAATGATTACGAAACAAACCGCCGAGGCGGGCGCGGCGTAGCCGCTCGTTCACAGTACGGTACGCTTGATCAGACAGGCTGACATCAGGGCTGCTGCGCGATTCTTCCCAGGTCTCGCCACTTCACGAGTATCACGTGGTTGTCCGCGAGCGCTTTCTTGAACTCCGCGCTCGTCACCATCTCGTAGTCACGCTGACGCCACGCCGCACCGTAGGGCTCGTGGTTCACAGTGATCGCCTGTAGCTCTGCGTCGTCGTGGCCGAGGTGGACGATCATCTCGGTGAGTCCGGGCTTGAGCCCGGCGATCGCGTTCAGGTAGAACTCCTTCCACTTGTCGCGCGGAACGTCGTCACCGGCAATGATGACGGCGTCGAGCACGATGTCGCGCGGCGAAAGGCCAGCTCCCGGACCCGCGAGCGGACTTCCCTTCAGCGCGAGAAATGGGAGATGATATTCGTGCGCGACCTTCACATAGGTAGCGATGAGCGCCGGCGTCGTGAACAAAGAGCCCATGTGACTGTCGACGTGCGTCGGATGAATGCCGAGCGCCAGCGCGCGCTCGATCTGCGCGCGAAGCTCGAGCTCGACCTCGGCCGGTTTTGCGTTGGCGGCGACGATCTTCTCGTCGCTCGGAAAAGTGCCGGTGGAATCGAGAAGGCTCGGGACTTTGTCACGCGGCGCGACACTTCCCCACCGGTAAGTCTGCCATTCGGCCGTGAGCGTTAGATGCAGGCCGATGTCAGCATCGGGATGCGCCTTGAAGTAGTTGGCGACCTCCGTCACCCACGGCGTCGGCATCATCACGCTCGCCGACGACACCGCTCCACGATCGAGCGCGTCGAAGCTGGCGACATCTTCCGAGTGCGCGACGCCCAGATCGTCCGCGTGCAGAATCAACAGCTTCGAATCTGCTGGGTATCCCAATCGTTCGGCGATCGTTCTCGTCTGGGCGGACAGCGTTGATGCAAGGAGCAGCAGAAATGCCGGGCGGAACATCGCGTTCATGGAAACCCTCCGGGTCGCGGATTCAGGTTAGCGCCGTCGCGCATCATTTGCGAGCTCGCGAGCTCGTTCCCAGGCTTTGCGGCTTTGCCCCAGCACTTTCTCGGCGTCGTATGGTTTTTCCTAGGCACCTCTGTTGGGGTCGAGGCTGGGGTGTCCTCTTCGGCGCTACGCTCACTTGGTCGGAGCCCCTAACTGCGCTCCCTCGCTCTGCTCGGTCGCGGGTCTCCTCCTCGCGCTCGCTTTGCAAGCGCCTGCGAGGACACCTGCGCCACCCTCCCCCACACAGATCTACTGCATCGGCGTCGCGGCCCGTGTTGAAAGGTCACGAATCGCGCTCGCGGTCCGGCTGGGGGTCGAGAATGCGGTCGCTTCGCTTGCGCCGGGGCGCTCCTACCGAGGTGTCGGGATGGAGCGACCGAGCAACGTCTCGCGCGAGAATGGCCGCCTGCGGCGGCCTGCGTTGCCGCGATGCGTACGGGGCGGAGGGTCGGGGTTCTGCGCAGGCGCTTTCCAAAACGAGCGACCAAGGAGACCCGCGAGTGAGCGGAGCGAACGAGCGCAGTTAGGGCTCCGCCAGAGCGAGTGTAGCGCAGAAGCAGGACCCCGACCCTCCGCCCAGCCGCGTCAGACCAAAAAGGCCTGCGCGTGCCGAGCCAGAACCCGCGAGGCTATTGCACGCACGCTCCGTGCGGATCGGGCTTGGGCTTATCGACGAGGACGCGGTGATCGAGGTTGCCAACCCGAAGCGCGATGTCATGCACCAGCTGCGCGACTTTGCGCTCGTGCTCGTAATCGATGTACTGCGGCTCGTCGGTTAGCTGGTGGTAATCCATGTGGAGGCCCGTCGTGAAAAACGTGATCGGGATTCCATACCGAGCGTACTCGTAGTGATCACTGCGACAGTAGATCCGCTCCGGATGCCCGTTCGCATCGTAGGTGTAATCGAACGTGAGCGGAGTTGGCTCGGTCCGATTCACCGCCTCGACGATGTCGCCGAGCTCCGTCGACAGACGACGCGATCCAACGAGTTGCAGATAGGTCGGACTTCCACCGAGAATGTCGAACGCACCACCGCGCCCGATCATATCCATGTTGAGCTGCGCCACGATCGAATCACGCGGCACCGTCGGATTGTCCGTGAAATATCTGGAGCCCAGGAGTCCCGCCTCTTCGCCCGTGTGCCAGACGAAAATGAGGGAGCGACGCGGTCTCACTCCCTTGGCGAACGCTTCTGCGATCTCGAGTGCGCCGACTGACCCCGAGCCGTCGTCGTCCGCGCCGTTGTAGATCGAATCCGGACGCGCCGGTCTGATCCTGCGTAGGCTGTCGACGTTGACGTGAACCGACGCGCGCTCGGCCGGCGTAAGTCCGCCACCCGGCGTTCCCGGCGTAACGTGAGTTCGCGCCTCGACGATTCTATTCGCCATGATGTTGTACGTGCGCAGCGAATCGTGGTCGAGCGGCCCGGCGAAGCGGATTCCGAGGTGATCGTTATGTGCGCCGAGCGCGACGTATTCCCCGCGGAGCGCGGGATCGGTTCCGGGAATTATCCCGATGACGTTGCGCGCAGGAGCGGGCGCGCGCGTAAATGCGATCGAAGAGAAGTGAACCCACCGTCCAGCGGTCCCGGGGCGAACCGACGTCGGATCACCGCCAAGAAGCCGACTTGCGACGTCAGGCGATACGACCATTGTCAGCCGAGAGGGGCTTGTATCCGCGGAGATCGTGACCGCGTACGGTCGGACGGTTCGCGGATCGTTCACAGTTAGAATCGTCCGCGCCCCCGCGTATCGAGCGATGAGCTGCCGGGGATTCCGCCTCAGCGGAGTCGCGATCGAGAATAGAACGCCTTTTCCAGCGACCGCCTCCGGCGCGATGAGCGTGGTCGTATCCGAGAGATCGCCGCCATAAACGACCTGCTCGCTGTCTACGGCGATCGCTTTCGCTGACGCCGGAAAGCTCGTGATGTAGTCGGATCCATAAACGAGCGGAGTGCCGTCCACGACTACCCGGGCGCCCGGTGCTGCTGCCACGCGATATGCCGGCACGTCCTGGAAATATCCTCCGCCACTTCCACCGGGTTGGATGCCAAGTCGTGCGAGCTCGTTCGCGATGTACTGCGTTCCTTTGAGATTCCCTTCGGTGCCGAACTGGCGGCCAAGCATGGAGTCGTCGGCGAAGATGTAGAGGCGGGTTCGCAGATCCGCGGCGGTAATCGCGGTGCTCGTCGGGCCTCCACCGGCCCCGGTCTGAAGCGCGCTCGTACACGCGACGGCCAGCACCGCAGCGGTTGGCACCATGGTTTTTGCGACACCCTTGGCAGAACTCATGGCAAAACGCCCGGCAATCCTCACAGTCGCTCCTTTTGATGATTCGTCACGCTGACAGTCGAAACGCATTCGAGACAGTGCTGCATGCCAGGAATTTGCGTCGCGGATGATACGTCCGGTAGAAGTTCGTTCATTTGAAGTCAGACAATCACCACGCGCCGCTCACCGTGTAACTTTCGTGGAGAGATATCCCCATGAATCGACCCCATAGCCCCCCTGGAATTAAGCTGACGCCGAGCGCGATCGTTCTACTGAGCGGCGGCCTCGATTCGACGACCGTGCTGGCGATCGCGAAGCGCGAGGGCTTCGCACTGTATGCGCTCACGTTTCGCTATGGTCAACGTCACTCGCACGAAGTCGGTGCCGCGCGAACCATCGCGAGGGCCGCCGGTGTCGCGCGACACGAGATCGTCGACATCGATCTCGCCGTCCTCGGCGAATCGGCGCTCACCTCGGACATCCCGGTACCGAAAGATCGCGATCTCGCTCGAGCCTCGAGCGACTCCGCGGACATTCCGGTTACCTACGTGCCCGCTCGAAACACGATCTTCCTGTCATACGCACTGGCGTTTGCCGAGGTCGTGGGTGCATCAGACATTTTTATCGGAGTGAATGCGCTCGATTACAGCGGCTATCCCGATTGCCGGCCGGAATACATCGAGGCGTTCGAGCGAATGGCAAATCTCGCCACCCGCGCCGGAGTCGAAGGTCACACACAACTGACCATCCGCACGCCACTCATCTCGCTCACCAAAGCCGCCATAATCGAGCTCGGCGTCTCACTCGGCGTGGACTATTCACGAACAACGAGCTGCTACGATCCCGGCCCGAGCGGTGGGGCCTGCGGCCGGTGCGACGCCTGCCAGCTGCGCCTCAAAGGGTTCAGCGAGGCGGGACTCGAAGACCCGATCGATTACGTGCTGCCGCGATCATCTCGCGCGGAAGCTCATGGGGATGCCGATGCGGGACGGCTCGCGAGATGACCTACACGGTGAAGGAAATCTTCTACACACTCCAGGGTGAGGGAGCGCGCACAGGCCGGGTCGCGGTGTTCTGCCGGTTTTCCGGCTGCAATCTCTGGTCGGGGCGCGAAGAAGACCGGTCCAGCGCGGTATGCCAGTTCTGCGACACCGATTTTGTCGGAACGGGACCGGACGGCGGCAAATTCTCCAGCGCGGAGTTGCTTGCCGACGCGATCGACCGGTGCTGGGCCCCTGCAGGCCTAAGAAATTCCCCCGTCCCGCTTCCCGCCTCCGGAACGAAGTACGTCGTGTGCACCGGCGGTGAGCCCTTGCTACAGCTCGACGAAGAGCTGATCGACTGTCTGCACGATCGCGGATTCGAAGTCGCGGTCGAGACCAATGGCACGCGGCCCGCGCCGACAGCGCTCGACTGGGTCTGCGTAAGTCCGAAGGCAGGAGCGCCGTTCATGCAGACGACCGGCAATGAGCTCAAGCTTGTTTTCCCGCAGGAAGGTGCGCCGCCGGAAAAGTTCGAGCACCTGAAATTCGAACACTTTTTCCTGCAGCCGATGGACGGTCCAGATCTCGAGCGAAACACCGAGCTCGCCATCGCCTACTGTCTCGCCCGTCCACAGTGGCGGTTGAGCGTGCAGACGCACAAACTCGTCGGAGTTAGATAACTACGATCGCAGTGCCGGCCCCAGCGCGCTGACTCTCCTCTTCCCGCTCGCAGTCAGCGCCATCGCTCCCTCCGCGAACACGTCGAGGTACTTGATGCCAGAGCCGGTATTGAAGAGCACCACTTTCTCCTCGGGTTTGATGTCTCCACGCTCGAGAAGCTTTCGCAACGCCGGCACGCACGCGCCCCCCTCGGGCGCCGCGAAAATCCCTTCCATTCGACCGAGGTCGCGCGCTCCCGCAATGAGTTCGGCGTCACTAACCGCGACAGCGGCTCCTCCCGATTCGCGAAGCGCATCGAGAATCAGAAAGTCACCGATGGCCTTTGGAACTCGAAGCCCCGACGCCACAGTCGCGGCATTCGGAAATTCCTCCGCCGACCGCGCGCCTGCTTCGAACGCGCGAACTATTGGAGCGCAGCCCGCAGCCTGCACCGACACCATGCGCGGACGTTTCTCGCCTATCCATCCCAGCTCCTGCATTTCGTCGAAGGCCTTCCACATCCCTACCAGACCGGTACCTCCGCCAGTAGGGTAAAAGATCACATCCGGCAAAGTCCACGACATCTGCTCGGCGATCTCGTAGCCCATGGTTTTCTTTCCTTCGACGCGGTACGGTTCCTTGAGCGTCGAGACATCGAACCAGCCCTCCGATTCCTTCCTGCGCGCCACCTCGGCGCCGCAATCAGTGATCAATCCATCCATGAGCGTTACGTGAGCGCCCGTTACTTCGCACTCGATGATGTTCGCGCGCGGAGTATCGCGCGGCATGAAGATGTACGCGCCGAGCCGCGCTTTCGCGCAGTACGCGGCGAGTGCGCCGGCGGCGTTCCCCGCTGACGGCGCCGCGAGTTTTTTTGCGCCGAGCTCTTTGGCCATCGAGACCGCGACCGACATTCCCCGCGCCTTGAAGCTCTGAGTGGGATTCAGCGATTCATCCTTCACATAGAGCTCGGCCATCCCCAGTGATTCGCCGAGCGACTTGGCGTGGTGCAGAGGCGTCCACCCTTCGCCGAGCGTGACGATGTTGTCTTCGCGTCTCACGGGGAGTAGCTCGCGATAGCGCCAGAGGTCCGACCTGCGCGCGAATAGCGTCTGCCGTGTCAGGAATTTCGAGATCCGCTTGAGATCGTACCGCACGAGAAGCGGCTTCCCGCACTCGGTGCAGACGTTGTGGAGCTTTCTCGCTTCGTAATCGCGATGGCAGGACGAGCACTCGAGTTTCTTGACGTGCATTCGGTGTCGCGTGACGAGGGAGTGTGCGGCGCGCCTGGTGCGCTTAGTTTAGGAAAAGCTATATGTTTGCCCAACTCTTTGCCGGGCGATTGCTCTCGGCATTGCGCCTAGTCGCAGCACTTCTGCTCGCCACCACCATTCCATTGGTCATAGATCGCCGCGCCCGTCGCTCGACTCGCGTGCTGCAGTAGATGTACATCGGACACGTTGGCGCCGCGCTCGCCGCGAAGCGCGTACGGCGCAGCATCGGACTCTTCGTCCTGCTCGTGGCGACGTATACTCCCGACTGGGTGGATTCTGGATTGTGCTTCATGGGAAGATACTCGTCGCGCGAGATGCTCTCCCACTCGATCCCCGCCGTGGCGGTTTTCGCGCTGATTGGACTTCTACTCTATGGATTGACAACTGGCGACTGGAAGGCGGGGCTCGTCGTCGCGGCGGTCATCGTATCGCACATGCTGCTGGACTGGCTAACCGGTTCCAAGCCGACGTGGCCCGGCGGGCCGACCATCGGCCTCGTATTGTACGATCATCCGACCGCGGATTTCGTCGCGGAGGGAGCGGTGATCGCAATCGGAGGGTTCCTCTACGCGCGAACCCTTCCGCCGCGTCGACGCCCGTGGATCGACATCTCGATAATGCTCGGAGCGCTGCTCGCGATGCAGCTCGCCATCGACATCGGCCACCAGATGATGAAATCGCTCTCAAAATGTTGACGAGCGATCTCCGCGAAGTTGCGCGCCAGACAATGATCGACGCCGGATTCGATCCGGACCCAGACGCGGCGATGGAAGCAGAGCTCAAAAACATCGGCAAGCACCCCGACCCGGGACCGAAACTCACCGACCTTCGCAACCTCCTCTGGTCGTCCATCGATAACGACGATACCCGGGACCTCGATCAGATCGAATTCGCTGAGGAGCTCCAGAACGGCGATTCGAGACTGGTGATCGCTATCGCCGACGTCGACGCCGAGGTTCCGAAGGGCTCGGCGATCGACGCGCACGCTGGCGCGCAGACGACTACTGTCTACACCGGCGCCGTAATATTTCCGATGATACCCCTCGAGCTCTCGGCGGGCGCGACGTCACTGTTCGAGGGCGCTGAGAGGAAGTCGATTGCCATCGACATGGTTATCAGCACTGATGGCGTCGTGACATCGGCGACTCTTTATCGCGCGCTGGTCAACAACAAGGCCCAACTGGCCTACGGCGAAACAGGTAACTGGCTCGACGGAGTGGGCGCGGTACCGGAAAAGGTGGCCAAAGTTGCGGGATTGGATTCGCAGCTTCGGCTCCAGGCGAAAATCGCGACGGCGCTGCGCAAGACGAGGCTCGACCACGGCGCACTAGAGATCGAACCGATCGAAGCGCGCGCGGTTTCACAGGACGGCACAGTCACCGCCATCGAAGAATCTCTCAAGAATGCGGCGACCGACCTGATCGAGGATTTCATGATCGCGGCGAACGGATCTGTCGCGCGATTTCTGGAGGCCCATCACGTATCGGCAATTCGGAGAATCGTTAGGAGTCCGGAGCGATGGGCGAGAATCGTCGACCTCGCACGCGAGCTCGGAAAAACGCTTCCCGCGGAACCGAACGCACCCGCGCTGCAGCAGTTCATGCTCGAGCGTCGAGCCGCGGATCCGGATCATTTTCCCGACCTTTCGCTCGCGGTGGTGAAGCTCCTTGGCCCTGGCGAATACATCCTCGACGAGCCGGGTGTCGATGAGCCAGGACATTTCGGATTGGCGGTCCAGGACTACACGCATTCCACGGCGCCAAACCGGCGCTACGCGGATCTTGTGACGCAAAGAGTCGCCAAAGCCGTGTTCTCCAATGCTCCGCCGCCGTATACGGACGACCAGCTCTCGACGATTGCGCGAAATTGCACGCTCAAGGAGGATGCAGCGCGCAAAGTGGAGCGCACCGTGCGGAAGGTTGCGGCCGCCCTCTTGTTCAGCCATCGGATCGGCGAGCAGTTCAAGGCGATCGTGACCGGCAACAATACACACGGCACGTTCGTGAGAGTCGTGAATCCACCCGTCGAGGGAATGCTGGTACACGGAGCGCACGGTGTCGACGTCGGAGACGAGATCGATGTGAAGCTGCTCTCGACAAATCCGAAGCGTGGCTTCATAGATTTCGGGCGGGTCGGGAATGCGCCCGTACCGCATCCACCTGGCAAACGATGATTCGTCTCGAGCATGACGTGACCGACGCCGCGGTTTTCCTGAGTGAGTGTTCGTTTGTCGATACCTGAGACCGGCAATCTTCCGTCCCGCGCCGACGCGCTCGCACTCGTGCACGAGTACACCGGGAGCGAGTCGCTCAGAAAGCACATGCTTGCGGTGGAGTCGGCGATGCGCGCGTACGCCGGAAAGTTTGGCGAAGACGAAGACCGCTGGGGCCTCGCGGGGCTCGTCCACGATTTCGACTACGAACGATTTCCGAACAACGCCCACTCCGCAACGGAGGAGCATCCTTCCGAGGGAGTGAGGATTCTCAGGGCAAAGGGCTACCCCGAGGATATTCTGGTGGCGATCCTCGGACACGCGCAGTACACGAATACGCCTCGGGAATCACGTATGGCGAAAACCCTGTTCGCCGTCGACGAGCTGACCGGCCTCATCACAGCGACGGCGCTCGTCCGCCCAACGAAAAGCGTGCACGAGGTCGATGCGAAATCGGTGCGGAAGAAAATGAAGGACAAGGCCTTCGCCCGCGGAGTGAGCCGCGAGGACGTCGTCAATGGCGCCCGGGAGCTGGGCGTGGATCTCGACGAGCACATTGCGTTCGTGATCGCGGCCATGCAGGCGCGCTCGGCCGATTTGGGCCTCTCGGGCTCATAGCAAGATCGTCCGCGTTCGCCGGCCCTTGCCTGCGTGTGGGCGCGCGCTGTCTAAGCATCCGCGTGGGGGCGAGGCGGAGGCATTCTCTTCGGCCGCTACACTCGCTTGGTCGGAGCCCCTAACTGCGCTCCCTCGCTCTGCTCGGTCGCG
>JBOHTC010000151.1:0-12878 GCA_050733495.1 Gemmatimonadaceae bacterium
GTCCACGAGCTCATTGACGACCGTCTCACCGAGCTGGTCGTAGAGCGCTGTTGAAAGTTTTGCTGTGACGGGCACCGTCGGCTCCGTTTAATTAGCGGAGCCAGCATACAACCTACGCTCGGCAAGAGGGGGACCGAAGGAACGCCGCTGGCCCTTAACGAGCTGGCGCGGCGCCCATTCCTCCGATAGCCTTCCCCACGCTCCGCAACCTGAAGGCGAGCATCAGTCTCACTCCACCCGTAACGATCGCGTAGATCCTGATCCACAGCACCACGGCGATCGCCCACAACGCGATCAGATAGAGCAGCGTGATTGCCCGCTTGACCAAAAGGTCAGGCGGTCGTAAGCTCATAATCCGCATCAACGACCAGGAGGTCGCCATGTCCGTTTTCATGGTTGAGCGCGAGCTCCCCGGAATCTCAATGGGCCAGCTCGCCGACGCGCAAAAAGCCGCGATCGACACCAGCAAACAGTTCACCAAGAAAGGCAAGCCAGTCGAGTACATTCGCAGCATGTTCGTCCCCGGCGAAGACAAGTGCATGTGCCTGTTCGAGGCAGAGAACGCGGACACAGTGAAGGAAGTCAACGACACCGCAAAGATTCCCTACACCCGCGTCGTCGAGGCAATGGATCTGACACCGTAGCGCCCGGGCAGGCGTCGATTTCGGGATTCTCAGCAGTCCCGGAACGCAAGGGGCGAACTACAAAATAAGAACTACCGGCGGGCGAGCTGCGACCGGAAGAGCCCGTAGGCGAAGGAAGTGAAGGAAATTCGCTTCGTTCGGTCGATCGATGGAGGTGCCTACGGGGTCGGTCGATCAGGCGGGACGATTCTGGTGATCAGCAAAACTGGACGATGAAGCCCATCGCGGGGGGCGAGAGAAGTAGGAGCCGGCCCACGGATATAGCGATTGCGTAGCTTATGCGGCCGCTGCGGGCGCAGGACCAGCGTCTACCAATTGGCGAGTAAGCGGTTCGACTCGGAAATTGAGACCTTCCAGCGTGCGCGCACCCAGAAGCACGAGATCTCCGGGCTCTCCGAACACGACATCGTCGGCGGTACGCTTGTTCGCCACATGAATCAACGTCGCGCCGGCCCAGCGCTCGAGTACCGTGCCGTCGGCCTGCCGAAAACGCCATTGGGAGTATCGCTCGATACCCAACCCTTCGAGGACCTCGGCCGGAAACCACGACAATTCTGCACCTGTGTCGACCAGAACCGAATCGATCCTGCGGCGGTCGCCCGGTTTTGCCGGATTCTCGATCTCGACGCTTACGCGAAAAGTTGCCATCTGATCGCTCATGGTACCTCCGGAGAGCACGCCGAGTACTAACAAAGTGTCGCGCTCTGTGTCAACAGCGCGCAATATTAACCCATGAAAAGAACCCTGATCGCAATCCCGCTGTTCCTCCTTTGCTGCGTCGACTCCGGCACTGGAGGGGGAACCGCGTCGAGCACAGCGTCATCGACAACAGCCTCGGTCAGCAATCCGACCTTTGCGCGATTGTCCAAAGACGACTCCCATCGGCTCCGAACTTTGTCGTCCGGGACATCGTGGCCGCCTTCTTTTACGCGAAGCTGAACTCGAGCGAGCGCCAGTTCAACGCTTGGAAGCGCGCAGTAAATGAGCTTGGTACGGAAACCGTGCGCCCGAGCCGCCGTAACGACGGGCAGGAATTTCGTGCTGGAAAGGACTGTCTCGACAAGACAGCTCGAACCTTCTGCGACGTGCTGCCAGACGCGACGCTCGGTCTCCAGAACAGCGCAAAGATTGAGCGCATCAACTGGGATCCTGGGAAATCGCTGGCGATACGACGCGGTCTGTGTATCGGGGTTTAGGACCTCGAAGTCGCCGAGACTCGTTTTCTGAGCGCGAAGAAAATCGGGATCGCGTGCGAGCGTGGATTTGCCGCTTCCGTTAACGCCGCCGACTATGATTACCGCTTTAACGGCGCCGACCCTTCGAAGAACGCGTTTTCCTGGATCGGGCAGATGCTGCCTTTCTCCCTGCAGATTTGCGTTTCACAGAAGACGATTTTCGCTTTCCGACCGATCGAACCCGTTTTGATGCAGGCGCAAGCGATCGAACACTGCCAGCCGTCACCCAGACAACGTCGCCATCGCGAAGAATGGGAACTTCGCGACCGGACCGCCGGTGACGCTCGAGTGCACGCTGAACAGCCGTTTGAAACGACTGAGTTACAGACTCGGCGAACCGTCCGGGACGAGAATTGTTGTGTTTGATCGATGCACCCATGCGTTTTGGCCTGTAGAGTCAATCTAATGCTGACGAATGTGCCTCTCAAATCGACATCGATCGAGAACGCGTCCGATCAAATCACCGCTTCCTCGATAGTCAGTCGGTGCAAGTCGACAAGCTCCGATTGGCGACTATCCGATTCGGTATACCCGCCCGCCAACACGAAGGCGATCGGCGTTCCGGTTTGTCGGCAATGCTTGAAGACAAGGCGCTCACGTTCGGCGAGGATCTCGCGGGTTATGCCGGCGAGCGAACCGGTTGCCGAGCGCTCGAACGGATCCATTCCCGCGTTGTAAATACAGAGATCAAATTCCGACGTGTCGCTCAGATTTTCGGCCAACACTCTTTCGATCGTCGGCAGGTAGTCCGATGCGAAATCGACAATCTCGAGGTGGATTCTGTCAGTCGGGATGTAGTGATCGTAAGGGTTGACCGACACATCGACCTGAGAGATTCGTGAGTCGTTCGCGATTAGAGACGCCGTTCCGCCGCCACAGTGAGCATCGAAGTCGAGAATCAGGACTGATTTTGCGATGGCGTTCAATGCCTCGCGTGCAGCGATGGCCAAGCCGTTGAAAGTACAGCAACCCGCACCTTGACCCGCGCGTGCGTGATGCAGCCCACTCGACAACGATCCGGAGACGCCATCCTGCAACGCCGCCAGAGCGGCAGCGACCGCACCGCCGTTCGAGGACGTCACCATCGGCCATATTCCATCGTCCCAGAAAAACCCCGATGACTGGGCGAGGTCCGTAGGGTTGCCGGTGCGAACCGCATCGACGTAAGCACGATCGTGAACAGCGGACACCTGTTCGATCGTGAGCGGTTGCGGCTCGACGAGCTCGATTCCTTTTATCGGCGATTGCGCAAGCGAATCGGCGATCCAGCGGGCTTTGCGTGTCGTATCAAACTCGGGTCCCGCGCAAGTGTACGCGGGGCTATAGAAGACGCGAACCAACTACTGGGTCTCGGTTCTAGCGGTGTCGCACAGCATTCGACGCCATTTCACGGGTTAGCGCGCCCCCGCGCCTTCCGGGCTGCCCGTCCGCAGTCTTTGCACCCTTCCAGAGCTTCGGACAATGGGCCTTCGACCTTCTTCAAATGCTCGCAGTAACCTTCATTGCAATGAACGCAATTCTTGTCATTGCCAACCCCACCGACGGTAATGCCATGAACGCACTTTGCCAGCGGTTGATAGAAGGGTGACATTCGGGCTCGCGTGCGGCTCGGTTCAGTATCAGGGTCGGCGGGTACTTCCCCGTGAATTGGCGTTCCTGCGGATTCGCGTCCCACGCGGCAACAAGACGTAACCCTCATCGAGTTTTTCCGTCAAAATGCGTGACAGTCTGTTCCGCGCCGAGCCGGGCGAACTGCATGGATGGTGTTTATGCATGGTCGTGCGTGTCCATTCTACGGATACCGTCCGGCCCCGCTTGAACTCCACGGGGCCCCAGACTACGTGGACTAGGGAACCGCGGCGGTGGACGTGAAATCCCCGGCACCCAACGCCGGATAGGTTGCCGGGAATGTGTCCGGCCAAAGTGAGATATGCCATGGTGGTCTGTCGGTCCGTGCGCTGAAAATGCAGCCTCGTAACCTGTCAATACGGATATTCGCTGCGCCTACTGAAGGACGACTCAAGAGTGATTCGGATCACGCGCATTTAGTCAGTGTCCGGCGCTCGTCAGCCGCGGTACTCGAGGGAAACCCTTATCTCGGAAAACACCGTCGCCGCCGAAGGTACAGCGCTCAATTGGATCCGGAACTACGCGCGAACCGCGGACCTTGTTCGTCTTAAGATGGTCAACTAACACACAACAATCTCACAACCTGCGCTTGTAGGCGAATCCAACGAGGGAGTTATCATGCCGGACGTGTACGTTTTTAGTTCGCAGTCGGTAACGAATATTTGGGCGGGAATCGGCGCACGCGCGTGGGCCGTCTCACGCTCGCAAGCCGACAACGTGGGCGGAGCAGTGAAGAAATCTCGCGATTTACCGGTCGGCGCATTTGGCATCTTCTATTGTTCCGAAATCGAATCGCTTACGACTCCGTTCATTATCTACTCGAAACCGATCGAAGGCATCCCTATTCGCGGCATTTGGGAGGGTGAGTGGACGCTGCTGTTCAGAATCCATCCAATGGGTACTCCTGGTCGACGCCTCCCGAAGCAGAAGATCACGGAGAGTCTTCCGACGCTTCGAGAAACTCGGACTCCATGGCACCACGTCTTTCGCTATCAGCCCACGACGCTTTTTGTCCCGACACAGCTCGCGGACACCGATTGGTCTGCGCTCCTCGCGATTTTGGTGGGGGATGTAGTTGCAGATTGGCAGCCGAGGGAATCCTGAGACGGAGGGTGAACCGTCGGTTTGGCGCGGTTGCCACGAGGCAAGGCGGTAGTCCTGCTGAAAACGTTCGACCGCGACGGAACGGTCATCGGTTTGGGAAGTGGGTCCAGGATTGCTGGCGGCCAACTTGTGACCAACGCACGTCGTTGCCGGCGCAACTCGCGTGGAGATCTTGGACGAGAAGCGCAACTTACTCGGCATAGCGCATTCCGCGGATATGATTAGCACAAGCGTCGATCTGGCAATACTTCCTCCGCCGGCCCTCGTGTCCCGTTTTCTCAGAGTGGCGAAGGCACCGCCAGTCGTCGGCGAACACCTTGTCGTAGTCGCCCCGCGTTCGGATGCGCCGAAGAAATGAAGAGCAGCCGGCGTTTCTCACACTCATTTGCTCAGTTATGAATTATTGGGCGACAGCGGCTTGCTCACGCGCACGAATTTGTGAAGAAAAAAGTCAAGCATCCAAAGGGCCCGATCTACTTCACCTTTCGAGAATCCCTCCGAGAGATTCCAAAGCCTGAGACCGAGCGGGCCGGGTATCTTGATCTCCTGAGCCTGATATTTCAGGACGTTGACAGTCTCAGACAGCGTTTGCCATTCGACGTTTCTCCTGTCGGAAAGTGCAATGAGTTCTCGAGCGCGATTAAGAGTATTCTCAGCCTGCGCAGAAATCATCTTGCATTTCTTCGAGGGAGGCTCCGCGGCCTCTCGCAGCTGCCACGTTGGCGATTGCTTGCAGTTTCCATAGCACTTCTCGCATAGTGTACCGGTACCGGAAAGGCTGGCTTTCCGGCTCCCGCTCCGGCAGTTGCATGAGTTCAATGGATTGCTGCAATTCATCGAGCTGAAGGCCGCTTGCCTCATCTGCTAGTTCCTTAAGTATCTCGAGGTGCTGCTCGGTTAGAGCTCGTCGCATGTCATCGAAAACGGAATTACGCGCCGGAGCGGCAAGAGCGGCCCGACCAGGCGAGATCTGCCCTCGTATTCGATCCATGAACGTTGATTGTAGCGCAATCCCCGTCGTCGTAAGAACGTCACAAACACGGCACCTGTGCGCGTCGCTTTCGATTTCCGCACCGCAGTTGAGGCAGTTCATAGAATACCTGTCCTTTTCAGGATCGGCCGGTGTGATCATCGATGACTTGTTCGGACCATGACTTCTGCGCGCCGCCGATTGTGGCGTTGTAATAGATGAAATTACCCATCCGCTCCGCACTTCCGGATACAGGTTTACCATCATAGGTGCCCCCAAAATAGGTGAAGTCACCGATCTTCTGCTGAGTGATGTTGTTTTGCGCAGCTGCGGGGGTGGCTCTCAAGGCCAAAGCGATAACGGCAAATGTGAATAGACGGGGGGTGAGTTTCATAGCGGTCCTGAGGGCCGGAAGGGTGGGAAAAACGTGCAAGGTTCGCTGTAGAAGACGATTTTCCCAGCTCTGTCGCAATGAGCTAAGGAGAAGGCGGCCTCGTGGATTCCAAGGTCGGTGAGGTCCAGATGTCTATTTCATATCACCACTAGGTCGGATTCATATCATCGACTTGCAATGAAAGCCCGAACAAATGCCAATTTAGAATCAAATGTATTTCGGGTAGGTGATTCGCTTGCTACTTTCGTAGTCCATGCATTTGATCGGCGGCAAACTCTCGATATCCGCAACTGACCTCTCAAACTTCCTCGCCTGTCGCCACCAAACGGCGCTGGATATGGCGGTCGCTTATGGCGCGAGAAAGCGACCGCCGACATTTGATGATCCCCTCCTCGAGATCCTGTTGGCCCGCGGTCTCGAGCATGAGCAACTTTACGTCGATTCCCTCCGCGCTAACGGCCGTTCCATCACCGACCTGCGCCAGCTCGAAACTGAGCGCGACACACATCTCGCCAAGACGCTTGACGCAATGCGCGCTGGCGCAGACGTCGTCGTTCAGGGAGCGTTGAGCGACGGTCAGTGGTTTGGAAGACCCGATGTCCTGCGACGAATTCCAAAGGCGAGCGCGTTCGGTAACTGGTCTTATGAAGTCGTTGACACCAAGCTCTCGAAAGAGACCAAAGCAGGAACCATCCTCCAGCTTGGTCTCTATTCAGAGATGCTCGGCGTAGCGCAGGCCGTACGTCCTGAACACTTCTATGTCGTGACGCCCGATAAGATCACGCCCCAGCATACCTACAGGCTCGACGACTTCGCGGCGTACTTCCGACTGGTCCGTGACCAGAAGATCTACATACTCGGCCTGGGCCATGAGGAAGTCGCTCTGACGTATTACCCGGAGCCGGTCGAGCATTGTCAGATCTGTCGTTGGGACAAGGAGTGTGACGATAAACGACATCGCGATGACCATCTGTCACTCGTCGCCGGTATTTCGCGTTTGCAGCGCCGAGAACTTGAATCACGGGAGGTGGCCACACTTACCAAGTTGGCGCGTCTCCCGCTTCCTCTGCCTTTCAAGCCTGCTCGTGGATCGGTCGAGACGTACGTCAACGTGCGCGAACAGGCGCGACTTCAGCTCGACTCTCGCGGCAAGAATCCGCCACTCTTTGAACTGCGAGAGATAGGCAAGGACAAGGACGACGGACTCTGTCGACTGCCGGAGCCATCCCCTGGTGACATTTTCCTCGATCTCGAGGGCGATGCGTTCGGGGCGGAAGGCGGGCGAGAATATCTGTTCGGGCTGGTCACGCTCAGTGAGAACGGTTCGCCAGAGTACCAGAGCTTCTGGGGATTTAGCGATCACGAAGAGCGGGCGTGCTTCGAACGCGCGATCGATCTGATCACCGCGGCGTGGAAGAAATATCCCGGCATGCACGTTTATCACTACGCACCGTACGAGCCCTCGGCATTCAAACGCTTGATGGGCAGATACGCCACTCGTGAGCACGAGCTCGACGATCTTCTACGGAATGAGAAGTTTGTCGATCTCTACGGCGTCATTCGGCAAGGTGTGCGTGTCGGCACGGAGCGCTACTCGATCAAGAATCTCGAACCGCTGTATGCTTTCGAGCGAGAAGTCCGCCTTCTCGACGCCAATCGTTGCCTTAGGCTGATGGAGCAGGCAATCGAGCTTGGTGCTCCTGACACGGTGCCTGGTGACGTGCGTGAGGCAGTGGAGGGTTACAACAAGGACGACTGCGTTTCAACGCTGCGCCTCCGTGACTGGCTGGAAGGAGTACGCGCCAATCACATAGCGAAAGGCAGCGATATCCCGCGTCCCAAACCTCCAGAGGTAAAGGTCGAAGCCCTGAATGAGCGCGAACAGCGCGTTGCCAGACTCAGGGCGAAGCTTCTCAACGGCGTTTCAGACGAACGCGGCGAGCGAAACGATGAGCAGCAAGCAAGATGGTTGCTCGCCTATTTGCTGGACTATCACCGGCGCGAGGATAAGGCCGTGTGGTGGGAGTACTTCAGACTGCGCGATTTGTCCGAAGAGGAACTGTACGACGAACCGCAGGCGATTGCGGGAATGGAGTTCGCGGCGAGAGTAGATCAGAAGCTCCACGCGAAGACCAAGAAGCCAACTGGCACGGTCACTGACCGATACTCATTTCCAGTTCAGGAAATGGAGATAGAACGCGGCGATCTCAAACTCAAGGACGGGACAACGCTCGGCAAGGTCGTCTGTGTCAATCGCGTTGCGCGCACAATCGATGTCCAGAAGGGACCGAAGCAGGCGGAGAATCATCCCACGTCTGCATTTGCGTTTACGTACATCGCGACGAAGGCGCAGGAGGCTTCGATTGAAGCAATCGCCGAGCGTGTCGCCGAGGATGGCCTGCTTGCGTGGAGTAATTCGGGCCGCGACGCCTGTGGACGGGCATTGTTGCTCGCGCTGCCGCCGCAGCTCAAGTCCGGAAGGTTCGGCGACAATGTGGGAGAGGACCTAATCGACTACGTCAAGGCTTCTGCTCTATCGCTCGATCATAGCGTCCTGGCTGTTCAGGGTCCACCGGGAGCGGGAAAGACTTTTGCCGGCGCGCAGATGATTTGTGCGCTGGTGGCCGGGGGCAAGAAAGTGGGAATCGCTGCAACGAGCCATAAAGTCATTCGCAATCTGCTGAACGCGGTACGTGAGGCGTCGGCGAAGCACGGAGCGACGATCGCGCTGGCGCACAAGGTTGACGAAGAGGACACGGCTGAACCAGGCATTGAGATCTTCAAACAGAACGATGAAGTAGCGCGTGCGCTTACCTCCGGTGAGGCACAAGTCGTTGGCGGCACGGCCTGGCTTTGGTCTCACGGCGATCTCACGAATTCGGTGGACGCGTTGTTCGTCGATGAGGCAGGACAGATGTCGCTGGCGAACGTGCTTGCGATGTCTCCGTCCGCGAAGGGCATCGCACTGCTTGGTGACCCGCAGCAGCTGGAGCAGCCAAAGAAAGGAAGCCATCCGGATGGCGTTAGCGTCTCGGCGCTGGAGCACATGCTCGCGGGTCACAAAACGATTCCCGACGATCGCGGAGTATTTCTACCAGTGACTTGGCGCTTGTGTCCGAACATCTCGGCATTCACATCAGAGCTTTTTTACGAGAGCCGGCTAACCTCAAAGCCCGGGCTTGACTGCCAGCGACTCACGGATGCCGGTGAATTGAACGGCAACGGGCTTTGGGTACTCGAGGCGAAACATGATGGGAATCGTACCTCCTCCATGGAAGAGATCGATCTCGTCGCTGGGCTGGTCGAGCGACTCACGAAGAACGGCGCGAGTTGGACGGACAGCGACGGTAAACCAGCTCAGCTCGTTGGGAAAGATATTCTCGTCGTCGCGCCATATAACGCGCAGGTATCCCGGCTCACGGAGCGCCTAGCGCTCACCGGCGCCCGCGTGGGAACGGTGGACAAGTTTCAGGGACAAGAAGCTCCGATCGTGATCTATTCAATGGCGACTTCGCGACCGGAGGATGCTCCCCGCGGAATGGAATTCTTGTATAGCATCAATCGGCTGAACGTGGCGACATCCCGAGCACGGTGCGCCGCTATCGTCGTGGCGAATGGTCGCCTCTTCGAGCCCGAATGTCGCACGCCGCGACAGATGAAGCTCGCGAATGCACTGTGTCGGTATCGCGAGCTCGCGACTCAGTGCGCCACGATCACCCATACATCATAAGGTCGTCAACCGTGCGAGCGATGATGTAATGGGCGGGGTTCTCTCGAACCTCGAGAGCCTTGAAGTGCGCCCTGCCGCATTCAATCTTAGCGCCCTCTGTTCCACTCAAACTCTCGAGGAAGAGAGTGCCTTTCGTCTCCACAACGAAGTAGAGGCGTTCAACGCCGTCCTTTACAACCAAAACGGCCCAATCAGGGTTGTAGCCTCCCAATGGGGTTGGGATAGTGAATCGGCGTGGCAACTTCGCGTAGACCTTTACCGCCTCGTTCAATTCAAGTTGTTTTGCGAACGAGGCCTCTATCTCCGAATCATAGACCACGTATTCATAAACTGATTTCTTGGCCGCGACCATGCTGGTTAGATAACCCTTAAGTTCGTCGTGTGCGTAAAGTTCTTGAGCATAATAACTCTCGTCGCCTTCTTGTTCGTACTTGATGCCACCGATTATGGCGAGCCGCTTAGCTTGGTTGATCGCGTCCGCGGCTTGCTCAATAAATTTCTGCGGATTGAGTTTGAATTGCTCGAGTTTGCCACTTTGGACGAGTATGCGCTGAATACTTCGCCTCGTCAGCTGCGTCTGGTCCTGTAGTTCAGTCAGAACATCCGGTAACGGAATCTCGGCCTCTGCAAGTGTCACCGGCCCTGATACACTCGTCTCCTTTGCTTCAACACCTGCGCGCCCAATGGCAAGGTCTGCGCTACGCCACGTCAAGTGCGGCCGATCAATATTCACATTCGCCTTCACTGCAGTCGCACAGGCAGTAATCAGATTTTCCCCGTCAAAATCCACGCGATATGTAGTCTTCTGCTTGATTCGATCCCAAAGCGCCTGAAAGTCCGCCCCGTCAAGTATCGCCGGCCGCGTTTTGACTATTTGTCGTTCATCTGCGTCCTTCACGATCAACCGGCCGGCGACTTTTCTTAGAACTTCGCGAATTTGAGGGAGTTGGTCGGTGAATTCAGCAGGAACCGTCACTGTTCCGTCAAGGATGGCTCGCCTAAGTGAATCCTGGACTCTGCCGTTGCCGTTAATGTATCCGAGCTGCAGAAAATGATTCCACAAGGTCTTCGACTTCTCAAAACCCAGCGCCTGCGGATTCGTGCCTAGCTTTGATACAACCCCAGCGAACTGATGATCCTCCAAAACTCCAAAACGGATGCCCGTTTCAGCCTCAATCTCCGTTTGTAGTCCCTTAGCAAATTCTTCGTAACTCTCGCTCGCGACCACGGTCAGCGTGTTGATTTCAAAGCCACGTTGCCGTTCACCCTTTTGGTTGACACACAGGCGGAGGCCACGTCCAATGGTTTGGCGCCGCTGCTGTTCGCTTCCCATTTCGCGTAGCGCGCAGATCTGAAACACGTTTGGATTATCCCAGCCTTCACGCAGTGCTGAGTGTGAGAAGATGAATTTCAGTTTCGAATCGAAGCTCAAAAGGAGCTCCTTATTCTTCATTATAAGGTTGTATGTATCCTCGTCAGCAGCCGTATTACCGCCGGTGTCTTTGAACACATCTACGGTGCGCCCGCCAATTCTTTGTCGATCAATGGAGAAGTAGCCGTCGTGGACCTCTTCGGCGATTGTTTGCGTGTCAACGTCCGGAAATAGGCTCGAATAATCGGGGTGAGCTGCGAGACGGCGATACTCCTCTTCAAACATCAAGGAGTACTTGCCTTTTTGGGGGCTGCCATCGGCGCCGTAACGGCGGTAGTTCTCAACTGTATCGACAAAAAAAAGGCTGAGCACCTTTATTCCGAGAGGTGCGAGTTGAAGCTCCTTATCCAAGTGCTCCTTGATGGTGCGGCGAATCATCTGGCTCTTTAGCCCATCTTCATCCACGCCACCACGGGCTTCCCCTTTTTTTAGGAACTGATGCCCGCCCGGTAGGTGGAGCTCCATGATCGGTTCGCCAGGTCCCCCACGAATTTCACCGATCCGATAATTCGAATAGACCGGTCGGTCAGTTACACTCTCCAAATCATCCCCGTCCCGAACGATCAGTTCTTTCGCTGATACTCCCGTGCCGCTCTTGACGTGTAGTTCAACCTTAGCGGTCGGGATACCCTTCCGATTTGTTATCGACAGAAGCCGTACGTAGGGCGTATTAGACGCTCCGCCAATGTTCGCGGAAGCGACCTCAATCTGTTTGACGAGCTTTTGCTCATACGCATCGACCGCGTCGAGCTTGTACACCATATGGTGAGCATCTTTTGGCGTGGCGGAATAGCGCAAGCTGCACAGTGGATTCATACGCTGCATTGCTTGTTTGCCCTTGCCATCCAAACCGCCTTCTACGCTCTGTGGCTCGTCCACAATAAGGACAGGGTGCGTGGCACGAATTAGATCGATGGGTTTTTCGCCCCCAGTCGCATCTTGATGCCGATACATGACGTTCTTCGTCTTAGCCCTAGCCCGCGCTGTGTCGGCTTCTTCCGCGATTGCTTCGTTCTCATCGCCGAATTTGTTGATCGCGCCAACTGTCACCACCATAATCTGAACAGTAGGGCTGGTGGCGAAATTTCTTACCAGCCCGAGTTTGGCGGAGTCATACTGAAAGAACTCGTAGCCTTTCCCGCTAGGATACAAGTTCTCAAAGTGGTCCCGTGTGATTTCAAGTGTCTTGTTTGTGCCCTCTTTGATTGCAACAGAAGGCACGACAATGACGAACTTACTGAAGCCATAGCGCTTGTTCAGCTCAAAGATTGTCCGAAGGTACACGTATGTCTTGCCTGTCCCTGTCTCCATCTCAACAGTAAAATCTCCGGAGTCCAGCACGGTTGACTGCCTGAGTCCGTTGCGCAACTGTATGGCACTCAGATTTGCCAGAAGCTCGTCATCGAGTAGAGTAAGGCGATTTCCGACACCGAGCTCATTTTGCGCGAACGGCAAGCTTTGCTGCGCTGAGTCAGTGTCGCGCGTGACAGTGAATTCGCTTCGAGAGATTTCCTGTCCCCGAAAGATGTCGCAGACCGCCTCAGTCGCGGCCCGTTGATATGGTAGGTCGGATTCGAAGTGGAGCTTCATCATTGCTACAGGCTTCTCACGTTGGTGAGGCCGTGTTGATTGAGGATCGCGGCTAGGTTGGTTTTGGCCACGTCGTCAGCAAAGCCGCTATCACGAAAGACGCAGGTAGTGTCACCGGCCGGCGCGAGCGCTTTGTGCCACGTGACGATC
>JBOHTC010000152.1:0-4327 GCA_050733495.1 Gemmatimonadaceae bacterium
GCCATGTACTCGCCGGTGTCCCACATCGCGACAGTGGGCGACAGCGTGAGCAGGTACAATGCGAATACGACCGTAGCGGCGATGGCGGCCGCGATGTACGACGGTTTGTAGCTGTCCCGATCAGAGAACGCTGGTGCCTTAGTCATTGGATGAGAGAGTAAGTGCCCACCTTAATATGTCGAAAGGCCGGAAGCACCGTGACCGTTAAGCCGACGACACTGACCCGGCTCGTCATCGCCGCGCAATTCGGAAATGATCACGCGGCGCCCGAAACCGGTTGCCGCGTGATCCCTCCGGTAGCACTCAGAAACGAGCGTGCAATCCTACGCCCACTCGACCCTCAGATCCCAAGAGGTCGACCTCCGGCGACCACTCGAGAGCAGCCGTCTCTTTCACAGGCTTCGCCGCTACCGTGTGACGCAGGGGTTTTATTCTGAACATCAGCGAATAGAGAGCGGACGCGGCGGCGATTGACCCGACAGTCAGATCCGCCTGCGCCATTCTCTTGTTTCCTCCGCTATCGCTAAGGTGATCCGCGCCGGCGACGATCGTCGCAGTGCCGGATATCAAGCCGAGGGCGCCGCTCAATCCACTGGGTGAAAATACGTTGAGAGAAGTAGCGCCCATCGAAACCGCGCCCAACCCCATTGAGGTTATCGCGTACGGCCTGCTGACGCGGTCGTTGTTCTCCGCGACGACGATCGGTCCGCCGTATTGGGGCTGGATGCGCGCTGCTTCGTCGACACTCAATCCCGACGCATCGAGCCACGCGATGAGCGCGGGGTCGTCGGCCAGCTCGTGGATGTAAGCGTTGTTTCGCGTCCTCGCGACCTTATCGACGATGTCACCGTGTCCCGACCGATCGATCAGATACGCCATCGCGCACAACGTCCCGTGGGAGTCGCGAAAGAACGGCACCATGCGGTTGGCAAAGCGATCGTTTATCGGGAACCGGCCGGCGTTACGATACTCCCTCAGCCACGAGACAAGCTGCGCCCGCATCGCTTTCTGCGACGTATTGAGCCGGGAGATGTCCGCTGTGCGAAGCTCCCGATCGACCGAGTCGAAGTGCGCGCGCAATCGCACCACCTCGGCGCTCAATCGCCGCGTTCGAGCATTATCCCCTCTATCGTGACGAGCGGTTGCTGCCGTCAGCGAGAACGCGAACGCGGAGGCTGCGAGAACGACAACGAGTTTTTTCATGTTCCCCCCTTGGTTGGCTGGCGGCGGAACGGGATGCTCCGCCGCTGTGCCAAAAACGGACCCGCGAAAGGTGTGCCGATAGACGGCCCAGCTTCCCCTCGGCATTCCGAAGCGCCAGAATCTGTCTGCGCCTAGCGATCCTCATCGCCAAACCTGACATGGCCGACAGAGTGTTACGACGCTTCACGATCACGATCGCGATTTTGTCAGCGTTGGCTGCTGTCGTCAACGCGCAGGAGACCCGTGTGTTCGACGGCGCTCCCCCCGCAACCTGGATCGCGCCATCAAAAATACCCGGTGACTCCTTCACGGTCTTTCACGCGCGGCGAAGCTTCGTGCTCGACAAAGTGCCGGCGCAATTCGTGGTTCACGTATCAGCGGACAATCGGTATCGGCTCTACCTGAACGGCGCACAGGTGTCCTCAGGACCGCAGCGGTCGGATGTCACCCACTGGCGGTACGAGACAATCGATCTCGCTCCGCAGCTGCACGCGGGCCGCAACGTCATCGCCGCGCTCGTCTGGAACTGGGGCGCCGCTCATCCCGTCGCACAGCATAGTCACCGCACCGGATTTCTGATTCAGGGCAACAGTCCCGTCGAAGCGCTCGTCAACACCGGACCTGACTGGAAAGTGCTACTCGATTCGGCGTACGCGCCGATTGTGATAACCAGCGCGGACATGGGCAATTACTACGCTGCAGCGCCCGGAGATTCCATCGATGGCTCGCGCTATCCGTGGGGGTGGGAAACCGCGCAGTACGTCGACGATACGTGGAGTACTCCCACAGTCGTCGGTCACGTGAGACGGCGCGAGACGCTGCCCGGCGACTACGGTGAAGTGTCCGGATGGCAGCTCGAGCCGCGGTCGATTCCTCCAATGGAGGAGACCGAGCAACGCCTCGCCAGCGTGCGCCGAGCCAGCGGTGTCCACGCCAACGCCGCGTTTCTGCGCGGCAATGGCGATCTGGTGATCCCGGCACGAACAACTGCCTCGATCCTGCTCGATCAATCGCACACGACCAATGCGTATCCAGTACTCGAGACGAGCGGCGGCGCTGGAAGCACTGTGCGCGCTACGTACGCAGAAGCCCTTATCGACGCGAAGGGCCAAAAAGGAAATCGAAACGACATCGACGGACGCACGATACACGGCGTCCACGACATCTTCCTTCCCGACGGCGGCGTTCATCGCCGATTCACTACTCTGTACTGGCGCTCTTTCCGCTACATCCAGCTCGACATCACCACGCGCGACGAACCGCTCCGCGTGCACGATTTCCACGGAATCTTCACCGCGTATCCACTCGCCGAGCGTGGAAGATTCAGCAGCGATCTGCCATGGCTCGCGGATATGTGGCACATGAACTGGAACGGCGCCCGCATCGGCGCCTTTGAGACGTACATGGACACGCCGTACTGGGAGCAGCTCCAGTACGTCGGCGACACGCGTGTCCAGGGTCTCATCTCGCTCTACGTCGCCGGTGATGATCGGCTCGTGCGTCAGGCGATCGAGCATTTCGATCTGTCGCGCATTCCCGAAGGGCTTACCACGAGCCGATACCCGTCGTCGCTGACGCAGATCATTCCTCCGTTCTCTCTGATCTACGTCGCGATGGTGCATGACTATTTCATGCTCCGCGATGACCCCGCGTTCGTGCGCGCGCGCCTGGCCGGCATACGCGGAATCCTCGATTGGTACCAGCGTCACGTCGACTCTACCGGCATGCTCGGCGCAATGCCGTACTGGAATTACGTCGATTGGACAGCTCGTTGGGATCGCGGAGTTCCACCTCGTGCCGATGCAGGACACTCGGCGACAATCAGCCTACTATATGTATGCGCGCTCGAGAGAGCAGCGCAGCTCGAGCAGAGGCTCGGATCGCGCGGCGCTGCGGCGGACTATCGCGCGCGGGCTCAGGCGGTGCGTGCAGCGGTACTCGCGCGAGCATGGGATTCGGCGCGCGGTCTCTTTCGCGATTCGCCCGATACGACGGGCTACAGCCAGCAGACGAACGTCCTCGCGATCCTCGCTGACGCGGTCCCGCCGGCATCGGAGCACAAAGTGATGGAGCGCGTACTCGCGGACACCACGCTCACGCGCGCTTCCTACTACTTCAGCTTCTACGTTCTCGAAGCGCTGCGCAAAGCAGGCCTCGGCGAGCGGTACATCGAGCAGCTCGCGCCATGGCGGACGATGCTCGAGCTCGGCCTGACATCGACGCCGGAGAATCCCGAGCCGACGCGATCCGATACCCATGCCTGGGCCGCTCATCCGAATTACGGGTTGCTCGCTACTGTTCTGGGCGTGCGTCCATCAAGTCCGGGATTTCACACAGTGCGCATCGCGCCCGCGCTCGGACCATTGCGTCACGCGGAAGGACGGGTGCCGCATCCCCTCGGCGACATCGACGTCGGTTTGGTGCGAGAAGGAACGCGCGGGCTTCGCGCCGACATCAAGCTTCCGCGCGGGCTATCGGGGGAGCTTGTGTGGCACGGACAGCGCCGGCAATTGAACGAAGGGCGCCAGGTCATTCAACTCAAGTAGGACAGTGCGCGGCAAGAGACGCGGCTGGAAGGCTTGTTCCATGACGCGATGACACGAGAATCAACAGGCAGCTGTCACATTAAGAAATTGACGCCCGCACGAACACGGCGCGATTTCGTATTAGAAACCAGACGACACAGGCTGTCATGATCACCCCGCCGACGACACTCAGACCCATCATCATGCCTTGATTGAGTGCAATCGGTTCCGGCTGATTCTGAGCGAGCGCTCGCTGCATCTCGAACAAACGCTGGCGCCAGGACGGCACCATTGCGACAAGGCGGGTGTGAACAAAAGAAAAGGCGAACCACCAGATCGCAGTGGCGCCCTGATCAGCGTCTCGACGTAAATGGTATTTCGATTGCCGCGTTGCATGCCTCTATTTGATGCAAACGCGGTCAGTCGTCCAGTAACCCTCTGTCACTACTTCATATACAGCAGCACATGGTGCGCGATGATCGGGAAAATCTCATAATGGTCCCGGATACGTGACTCATTGCAGTCTAATAGAGCGTCTTTCAAACCGATCGCGACGGCAAAGGACCCGCCCGCCGCGATAAGTTTCTTAGCTCATGGGA
>JBOHTC010000153.1:0-1819 GCA_050733495.1 Gemmatimonadaceae bacterium
CCTCAGCTCAAAACGCCCACTGCATCGTCAGGTGAGATCACCAAGCTCGCATCGGCCGCGGTTTGCCTGGCTGATCGACTCGGTGACGTGGAATTGACACAACATCAAAGTAGTCCGTGATTCCGTGATCACGACGCTGCTTTCTTCCGCCGATGTAGTCCGTGATTCCGTGATCATGACGCTGCTTTCTTCCGCCGATGTGGCGAACAAAGAGGCCGCAAGAGGCCGCACGATTATGCGGAGCAGATCAAGGACGAAGCACAATCAGCAACGCGTGCACGCTCGAAAGATCTGGACTCGGCATAATTCCGGAGAGGCACGCGGATACGAGTACCACACGGCTATGGAGCCGATCAGAAACAACTTGATCACGACTCGCGCTGCCGCCGCGGAGCGATCGTGTAGTTCCACTCGCCGTGAAACGCCTCCTTGATCAGATTGACCTCGGCGAGTTCCTCATCGGTCGCCTCGACGCCCTTCGGGAACGCGCGCTCGTCGAGCTTCGCCCGGACTCGAAGCCCCGTGGTTGTGCGCGTCGCGCCGATCAGCTGCACGATGGTCTCGTGGTCGACCAGCGGACGGCCGCGCCAGTTCTCGGTGATGTGGCAGAACATGCGGTGCTCGATCTTGTTCCACTTCGACGTGCCCGGCGGGAAGTGCGAAACGCCGATCGTCAATCCGGTTCGATCGGCGAACGCCTGCAGCGCCGTCTTGAATACTCGGGAGCGGTACGCGTTGCTGCCGCCGGCATCGGCGGTGATCAGAAGCTCCGTCGCCTTCTCGTAGACCTTGCGTCCCATCTGCGACCACCAACGGGCAATCGATGCGACGGCGAACTCGGGCGTGTCGTGATCGATGCCGACGTTGACCCAGCCCTCGTTGCGACCGAGGTCGTAGATGCCGTACGGGATAACCTTGCCGAGATCCTTGTCGATGAAGTCGTGAACACGCACGGGAACCGGCTCGCTCATCGGGTGCCACTCGCGGCCCTTGTTCGCGAAATCCCCGACGAGTTCCTTCTTTTTCGTGTCCACCGAGATCACCGGCGCGCTCCGCGCCTGGTACGCCTCAACCCGATCGTTGATGAACTCGAACTGCGCGTTTCGATCCGGGTGCTCGGTCCCTTCGCGTGTCTTTTGCACAGCCTGGAGTCGGTACCCCATCAGAAACAACAGCTCGCCGACCTTCTGCGGGCTGATCGGCGTCCCACGCTCCGTGAGTTCCGCGGCAAGCTTGCGCGTGCTCTTCGTCGTCCAGCGCAACGGCGACTCGGGATCGCCGCGCGTTACCGGTTCCACGAGCGACTCGAGGTCGGTGATCAAACCCGGATTGAGTTCCTCGAGCCGAGGACGACCGCCGCCTGGGCGGCGTACCTCGACAACAGCGGCGCCATCGAGGCCGCCGCGCAACTCGTCTCGACCTGCGCGAATCGTCGTTCGCGACATGCCGGTTGCGCGCTCGACGATCGCGATCCCACCTTCACCCAGCAACTCGGCTTCGATCCCTGCCCAGCATCGGCGCAGCCGCTCGTCCATCAACGGCGAGAGCGCTTCGAACTTCTTTCGAACCAAGTCTTCGGTGGTCACCCCAACCGTAGATCACGCGCCGTGTTCCAAGTCCATAGCCGGTCGCGACTCGCATCCGGTGGTCAGGTTGTTTCTGCGCGGCTCCTTATCATCACGATATCGTGTCAACACGATCGTCGCGACTTTGGCGGTCACACGTTCGGTAGTGAAACAACGCCATGTCCGTAGCTCAGCGAGGTAGCGTGCGACGCGCCTGCGGTCGACCATCGGGAGAGCCCTGCTCAGAACTCCGA
>JBOHTC010000154.1:0-13262 GCA_050733495.1 Gemmatimonadaceae bacterium
TGAGTTTGGTAAGCGTAGAGTGCTGGATTCGCTGCCATAGCGGGAGGCGGGAGGCGGGAGGCGGGAGGCGGGAAGCGGGAGGCGGGAGGCGGGAGGCGGTGCGGTGGGATTCCTTTCTCATCCCTCATCCCTCATCCCTCATCCCTCATCCCGCTTCCCTCATCCCTCTTCCCGCTCCCGCTCCCGCCTCACGGCGCGCCGACGTGTACCTGAGTCGCCGCCTCGGTGAGCGCCTGCATGAACTCATCCGGGTCCGTCCAGTTCCCGTCGTAGCGGGCGCCGTTGATGAAAAACGTCGGGGTACCGTTCACTCCGCTTCTGATCCCTCCGCGGAAATCGTCGCGGACCCGTTTCGCGTACGTGGCCGCCGCGAGCTCGCGAGCCACCCTAAGAGCATCGATGCCAATCTTGGCAGCGTACATCTCGAGGTCCTCGTCCTCGAGGGCGTCCTGATGCTCAAAGAGCGCGTCGTGCATCTCCCAGAATCTTCCCTGCGCCGCTGCCGCTTCGGCAGCTTCGGCCGCGTGCTCGGCGTGAGGATGTGCGTCTGAAAGCGGAAAATGACGGAACACGAACCTGAGCCGGTCGTCCATGAAGCGCCTCACAGCCTGGATGATCGGATGGGCTCGTCCGCAATGTGGACACTCGAAGTCACCGTACTCGACGAGCGTCACTGGAGCCGTGCCCAGTCCGATAGAGTGATCGTGCTCGCCGACGGGTTTTTCCAGATGGGCTGATTGCATGCGCGCTGAGGGGAGGAGACGTATCAGAGAGCCTGCATTGTTTGCGCCGCTCGCAGATGTCGTTCCATGCGATCTTGCGGCATCGTGGGAAAGCACGGTTGTTGCGGGAAGCTGTCTCACGAGACAGAGGACGTACGACTTTATTTCGATCACCGCTGGACAGCTGGATCGTGACTGATCCGTTCCGGCCCATCCGAACAATTCTGGAGGAGTAGTGACTCAAAATCCGAGCGAGCCCGCTGGCCGCGCGACAGGAACTGGCGGCACGACGACGAATTCCATTCTCAGTGAAGGTACAACAGCTCCGGCATTTACCCTCAGGTCGACGCCGGACAAATCGTATTCTCTCGCAGATTTCCGCGGACATCCGGTCGTTATCGCTTTTTATCCAGCCGACTGGAGTCCCGTGTGCGGCGATCAGATGGCGCTCTATAACGAGATGCGCGATGAGTTCGCCACCTACAGCGCTCAGGTACTCGGGATTTCCGTGGACAGCTCCTGGTGCCACAAAGCCTTCGGCGAAGCGCGAAAGATCCAGTTCCCATTGTTGGCGGATTTCGAGCCGAAGGGAGCGGTGGCGCGCTCGTACGGGGCGTACGACGAGCAAGGCGGAGTCGCGAAGCGCGCGCTTTTTGTCATCGACGGTAGTGGGACGATTCGCTGGAGCTATCTCTCGCCGATGAGCGTGAATCCAGGCGCGGATGGAATTTTTGCGGCGCTCGATGCGCTTATGGCCGGAGCAGAGCCGCTGAGATAGCTTTGCGGGGGTGAACGACATCGACTTCGATTCGCGACACGCGAAGGATCGGGAGCCATTGAGATAGTGCGCTCGGTCGTCGCTGCATTCATCGTCGCGGGGTCTGGTTTGATCCCGCCACTCGCCGCTCAGACTCCCCCAGTCGGGACGGCCACTGCCGCCGTCGTGGCACCGCGCGAATCTCCGCTCAACTCCGCGCGAGCTTCACAATTCGCCGACTCCATCATCGCGCTGATGACCCTCGAGGAAAAGCTCGGCCAGCTAGCCCAGTGGCCGGGCCAGGGCTCGCAGACAGGGCCGCGCGTTCCGACCGGCGGCGAAGCGCTGATTCGGGCCGGACGCGTCGGGTCGTTTCTCGGAATCTTCGGCGCCGAGTACACGCGCGAGCTGGAGCGAATCGCCACCCAGGAATCGCGTCTCAAGATTCCACTACTGTTCGCGCTCGACGTCATTCATGGATTCCGCACGATCTATCCGGTTCCGATCGCGGAGGCCGCGAGCTTCGATCCGGCGCGCGCGGAAGTGTCGGCTCGCAACGCCGCGATCGAGGCGACAGCACATGGTCTCCACTGGACCTTCGCGCCGATGGTGGACATCGCGCGCGACCCGCGCTGGGGACGCATCGTCGAAGGTGCTGGCGAGGATCCCTACCTCGGCAGCGCGATGGCGGCGGCGCAAGTGCGGGGATTCCAGGGCGGCGACAGTGCGATGAACCTCGGATCAACCGATGCGCTTCTCGCCACCGTTAAACATTTCGCGGCGTACGGTGGTGCCGAAGGCGGGCGTGACTACAACTCGGTGGAGCTCTCGGAGCGCACGATGCTCGAGACGTATTTGCCGCCGTACGAAGCCGCGGTAAAGGCCGGCGTCGCCTTCGTCATGCCGTCATTCAACGACATCGGTGGAATTCCTTCGCACGAGAATCGTTGGCTCCTCCAGGACATTCTTCGCGATCGCTGGGGCTTCAAGGGCGCGGTCGTCAGCGACTGGGGCGGCATCCAGGAGATGGTCGTGCACGGCGTCGCGGCAAACAAAACCGAAGCAGGCATTCTCGCGCTCCGGGCTGGAGTCGACGTCGACATGTCCGACGGTGTTTATGCCGACAGCATGGCAGCGGCGATTCGCGCCGGCCGCATCCCCGAAGCGCTCGTAGACTCCGCCGTTCGACGTGTTTTGCGCATCAAGTACGCGCTCGGACTTTTTCAGGACCCGTATCGATTCAGCGACACCGCTCGCGAGCGTCACTACACTCTGGCGCGCGAACACATCACTGCCAGCCGCATTGCGGCTCTAGAGGGAATCGTTCTGCTCAAGAACACCCCGAGGACCCTCCCGCTTCGAAAAGATATTCACACGCTGGCGGTGATCGGCCCACTCGCGGACGATGCGAGATCGGCACTCGGCGGCTGGGCAGCCGAGGGGCGGAGCAACGAAGCGCTGAGCGTGCTTGCGGGAATTCGCGCCGCGGTTGGACCCGCGGTGCGAATTATTTATGCGCGAGGGTCGTCCGTTGATTCTTCCGACACAACTGGATTCGCGGCGGCGCGTTCGGCGGCGGAGCGCGCGGATGCAGTCGTGATGGTGCTGGGTGAGCGAGAGGACATGTCGGGCGAGGCATCGAGTCGCGCCTCGATTGCGTTGCCCGGAGCACAGCTCGCTCTCGCACGTGCGGTGCTGCGCGCGGCGAGGCAAAATCCAATGCCTGTCACGGCTCAAACCGCGATCATTTCGAGCACACCCGCATCGGCCGAAGCTGGTGCGGCATCCAAGCCGGTTGCCGTCGTTCTAATGAATGGACGTCCGCTTGCGATACCTGAGCTCGCTCGCGAAGCGCCCGCAATCCTGGAGAGCTGGTTCCTCGGGAGTCAGCACGGGGGTGCCGTCGCGGATGTTTTGTTCGGCGATTACAACCCGGGCGGAAAGCTGCCCGCGACGTTTCCGCGTTCGACGGGCCAGATACCTATTTACTACAACCATCGCAACACCGGCCGGCCTGGTGACACGAGCAACCATTACACATCCAAGTATCTCGACCTTCCGCTTGGGCCGTTATTTCCATTCGGGTACGGACTCAGCTACACGACGTTCGCGTACTCGAACGTCCGCGTTTCTTCGCCGAGGATCCCCGTGAACGACTCTCTCGAGGTATCGGTCGACGTGAGGAACTCAGGTGACCGCGATGGCGACGAAGTAGTTCAGCTCTATATCCGTGACGACGTCGCTAGTGTCGAGGAGCCGGTCAAATCTCTGAAGGGATTTCAGCGCATCACCCTTCGTGCGGGAGAATCGCGCACGGTAAGATTCCGCCTCAATCCGGAATCTCTCGCGCTGTACGACGCCCAGCTGCGACGTGTCGTCGAGCCCGGGACTTTCACGGTGTTCGTCGGCACCAATTCCGACGACACGCTCCAGGCGCATTTCGAGGTCGTGGGGGACACACTTGTTCTCGCGCCGCCTCCGCCGCGCTCGCCCTGATCGGACGGCGTCACACGAAACTGCACGGGATCCGAGGTTCATGGTAATGCGGAAGTTTCATCCGGCGCGATAAAGGAGCCGGATGCAACTCTCGTCAAGCGGTAGCCAGCCGAAGCTCGCCCAGGAATGCAAGTATGAAAACCAAAGGCTACGGCTGCAAAGCTTGCCGCTCCCTGCTTTAGTTTTGTGGATGCGAGTTGAATCGCCCCAATCTCAACGCCGAACGAGTTGACCCAAAGCCGAGCCTTGATGCCTGCAAGTCCACTCTCCCGCCTGCGCAAGCTCTGTCTCACCCTCCCCGAAGCCCATGAAGTGGAGGCTTGGGGCGAGCCAACTTTTCGCGTCAAGAACAAGATCTTCGCGATGTACGCGAAGGCGAACAGTCACCATGGCGGCGGCCGGAACGCAGTTTGGTGCAAGGCGAAGCCGGTGAATCAGCAACTGATGATAGAGGCCGCACCGGATCGGTTTTTCAAACCGCCGTACGTAGGACCGAGTGGATGGATCGGAGTCTGGCTGGACGGGGAGTGCGACTGGGGAGAGCTCAAGGATCTCTTGCGCGACGGTTACCGGATGACCGCGCCCAGTAAGTTGCTGGCGAAAGTCAGAGAATGAGGCCGAGTGATCATTCGTGTCGCATCTCCGGCCGACGCGCCACGCATCGCGGAGATCTACGCGCCCGCGGTCGTTGATCATGTGACATCGTTCGAGCTGACGCCGCCGGACGCTGTAGAGTTCGAGAAACGCATCGCCAGAATTCTGGTCAATCTTCCGTGGCTCGTAGTCGAATCAGCAGGAGACGTGCTGGGCTACGCTTATGCTGCACCACACCACGAGCGAGCCGCGTATCGCTGGTCAGTCGATGTGTCAGCCTACATCAGTGCTCGCTCGCACCGGCGCGGTCTAGGTACAGCGCTCTACGTATCGCTATTCGAGATTCTCGCGCTCCAGAGTTTCCGGAATGGTTATGCGGGAATCACCCTTCCGAACTCGGCGAGCGAAGGCCTCCACCGCCGTTTCGGTTTCACTCTGGTTGGAGTGTACCATCACCAGCGCGAGATTCCGAAGGAAGCGGTAGTTCATCGAAGGACGGGATGATGTGATTGGTTCGCCTGCCCTCGCTCGCGATGCTATTTCGTGAGCTGAGGCTCGACGTGGATCTTCATGCAGCTCGGACAAATGCTGTGGCTGAATCGCGTCGAGGTGTGCTCGGAGATGTAGCCCTCGACAGTATGCCAGTAGTTCTCGTCGTCGCGGATTTTCCGGCAGTACGAGCATATCGGCAGGATCTCCTGCAGCGTCCTCACCTCGGCTAGTGCTTCCTGCAGCTCGCTCACCAGCCGCTCGCGCTCTTCATCCGCCTGCTTGACCTCGGTGACGTCACGAGCGACTGAGTAGATGACCGACTGCCCCAAATCTGGCGCCGCGTTCCAGCGCAACCACCTGTACGAGCCATCCTTACAGAGGTAGCGATTTTCGAAGCCGAGCGCTCGGTCGCCTCCTCGAACGGCGGCGTTCTGGTTCAGCGTCCGCTCACGATCGTCGGGATGAACGAATTCGATGAATGGCCGCGACATTAGCTCTTCGCGTGTGAATCCGAGCGTGCGTTCCCAGGCTGGATTGAGCCGCTTGAAGTATCCGTTGTAATCCAGGTAGCAGAGGAGGTCGATCGATATCTCGAAAAAGCCGTCTCCAACGCTGGTCAATGTAGCCTCGTTCGCTGTCGCTGCATTTCCGAATCTCGCACGGCGGGCTTCACTTTTCAAACCGCACACCCGCGTGCTACAGGAAATCCTCTACGCCGCCTGCGGTGATTCTGTGCGAGACCAGCGGAAGCGGCTGAGGAGTTGAGTCCGAAATCACGATCGCGCTCGCGAGAACATCGCTCCCCACCTTCAGGTCCTTCGTGTTCCGCGCATGGATCGTCGCAAGCGTCTGGCCTTCTTTCACCCGATCGCCGGGCTTCGCCGCAATCACGAACCCAGCCGATGGGTCGATCTTTTCCGCCATGTTGCGACGGCCGCCACCGAGAGCGATCACGCCGTAGCCGACAGCGCGAGGATCTACCGATTGTACGATTCCGTCGCGTTTCGCGACGAATTCGGAGCGGTGACGCGCCTGAGGAAGCTGCGCAGTATCCCGTACCACACCTTTGTCGCCACCCTGCGCCGCGACGATCTGCTCGAATTTCTCGAGCGCCTTTCCCGAGCCGATCGCCGCATCGAGCATCGCCAGCGCTCCCTCTCTGTTCGACGCCAGTCTCGACAGCAGGAGCATCTCCGCTCCAATGGCTAGCGTGACTTCGATGAGATCCTGCGGTCCTCCGCCGTTCATGACGTCGATGGCCTCGGCAACCTCGAGCGCGTTTCCACACGCGCATCCCAGCGGACGATCCATAGCAGTAACCAGAGCTACCACCGGACACGCATGCTGCGCACCCAGATCTATCATCGCCTCTGCCAGCGCAATCTCGTCGCTCAGCTCCGGCAGAAATGAGCCCGATCCACGCTTGATGTCGAGCACCAGACCGGTGAGACTTTCCGCGATCTTCTTGCTCATGATGCTCGCGGCTATCAGCGGAATCACTTCTACGGTCGCCGTCGCGTCGCGCAGGGCGTACATCTTCCTATCCGCCGGCACTATCTCCTCGGTCTGACTCAGCATCGCGCAGCCGATGCTCGCTATCTGCGTTTCGGCCTCTGCGAGGGAGAGCGCGGTCCTGAAGCCCGGGATCGATTCCAGCTTGTCGAGCGTTCCACCGGTGTGGCCAAGGGCTCTTCCCGACATCATCGGCACGGCGACGCCCAGCGATGCGATGAGGGGCGCCAGGATGAGTGAGACCTTGTCTCCGACTCCTCCCGTCGAGTGCTTGTCGATGCGCGGCACCCCCAGACGCGAGAGATCGAGCTGTTTGCCGCTCTCGAGCATCGCATCCATCATCGCGTTCATCTCGGGTCGACCGAGACCCTGGAAGTAGATCGCCATGAGGAGCGACGCCATCTGATAATCGGGAACGTCGCCGGCCGTGTACGCGAGTACGAGCTCTCTCACTTCGGCCGGGGCCAGGCTGTCGCCGTTTCGTTTGCGCTCTATGAGACGAGGTACGATCATTTAATCCCGGCCGGTGTATTCTCTCGTGTTACGGTCTCTCCCAACGCAATCGGAGTCCACATGCGTGCCTTGCAACACCTCTCAATTGGAATGGTGCTCGCCGCTTCCGTAGCCGGCGCCCAGACGGCTGCCGACCACGTCACGCTCGGCGACAAAGAATACGTCGCAATGAACGCTCCTGCCGCCCTCGCGCACTACGAGGAAGCTATCAAAGTGGACGCGAACAATTACGAGGCACTCTGGAAAGCGTCGCGGTCAGCGGTCGACCTAGGCTCGGCGGAGCGCGACGATCACAAGCGCGAAGCGGAATTCAAGAGTGCGGAAGGGTACGCGCGCCGTGCCGTTGCCGTGAATCCCGGAGACGCGGAGGGGCACTTCCATCTCGCGCGCTCGCTCGGAAAGAACGCGCTGACCCAAGGACCGCGCTCGCGAATCAAGTACGCGACCGAAGTCCGGACCCAGGCGCTCGAATGTCTGAAGATCAATCCGAAGCACGCCGGCTGTTTGCATGTCATGGGAATGTGGAACGCCGAAGTGATGCGTCTCAACGGCTTTACCAGGATGCTGGCAAAGAATCTTCTTGGGGGACGGATCTTCGAGACCGCGAGCTGGGCGGAGGCGAAGCGCTACATGGAGGAGTCGGTGGCCAACGAGCCGAACCGGATCGTTCACCACGTCGATCTGGGGGGTGTCTATCGCGATATGGGCGAGAAGGACAAAGCCCGCGCGGAATACCAGACGGTTATGAAGCTGCCGAACACCGACTACAACGACCGACAGTACAAAGCCGAGGCCGACGCGGCCTTACGGGCGGGGTAGGCCTATTATTCTGGCGCAGACTGCCGCCTAGCTCTCCACTTTACCGACGGTCTCCACTTCGTCGGCCGCCCTCTCGAGCTCCCCGGCGAGCTCGTCCCATACGTCCCCGTCGTGCTCGTCGCTGTGGAATTTCCTCTTCACGCGGCGCCGCGTCTCGTAGCCACTGGCCGGCGCCAGGAGCAGAGCAACGGCGGCGCCGAGCACCGCACCGACAACGATTCCCGTCGTAAACAGACCGATATTCGTCCAGTCTGGGACCATTTCGCGGGGCAAGCCGTTGTCCGAAGGCTGCGGAATCGAGCCTGGGAGCGGCACTGTGGGAATCGAGGATACCGTCCGGGTCGGGTCGGGGGAATTGAACATGAAAGGCTTAGCTCAGGGGATGGTAAGAAATTTGCCCTGAACGCGTATCCAAGCAATAGCCGTGCGAGGGTACTGAATGAGCAGTTCAGGTAAAATGGTATTATTGGTGGAAGACAACGAGGACAACCGTATAGTCTACTCCACAATTCTGAAGCACTTTGGTTACGAAGTAACCGAAGCTCTGAATGGTGAAGAGGGCATCGCCAAGGCACGGTCTGAGAAGCCCGACCTGATCCTGATGGATATCTCCATTCCGATCATCGACGGCTGGGAGGCGACACAGGTTCTGAAGCACGATCCGTCGACGAGGCAGATTCCTATCATCGCGCTCACCGCGCACGCGCTTGCATCGGATCGTGAGAAAGCGATGGAAGTCGGCTGCGATGGCTATCTCGCCAAACCATGCGAGCCGCGAGCAGTAGTTGCGGAGGTGCAGAGATTCCTCGGCAAGAACAATGGAGCCTAACGCCCACTATAAGATCCTTGTCGTTGATGATCACGAGGACAACGTTGAGCTCCTCAAGGCGCGTCTCGAGGCGCGCGGCTACCAGGTAGAGGGCGCCAACGACGGCCAGACTGCCCTCGACAAAGTCGGGAGCTGGTGCCCCGACCTGATTCTGCTCGACGTGATGATGCCAAAGATGGACGGGATGGAGGTCGCCCGCCGTCTCAAGGCCAGGATCGCGAAAAAGGAAGTTCCGTTCACCCCGATCATCATGCAGACCGCTCTCGACTCTACCGAGAACAAGGTCGAGGGCATGGACGCTGGCGCGGATGACTACATCACGAAGCCCATCAACTTCGCCGAGCTCGAAGTTCGGGTGCAGTCGATGCTCAGGATCAAAGCACTCAATGCGCAACTAGAGTCGAGTAATGGACAGCTCGGGATTGCAAATGCCCGGCTCGAGCAGAGCGAAAAAGAGCTGAAAGAGGCAAACGACCGGCTTCAAAAGATCTCGGTTACTGATGCGCTCACCGGAATCGAGAACCGGCGGTCCCTGGAGAAAGGATTGAATGAGATGTGGAATCACTCCGTCCGTCTTCAGGAGTCTCTTTCGGTAGTGATGTGCGACATCGACAAGTTCAAGAGCGTAAATGACAACTACGGCCATCAGGCGGGCGATGCGGTGCTCAAACAGGTCGCGCAGCTTCTCAAGGACGAAGCACGTAAGATCGACCGCGTCGGCCGCTACGGCGGGGAGGAGTTTCTATTATTCCTGCCCGGTACGGTTCTCGACGCAGCTGTGACATTCGCCGAGCGCCTGCGTGAAAAGGTTGAGGATCATACATTTTCATACGAGGGCGGTGTGGTGCGTCGCACGATCAGCTTCGGTGTCGCGGCGGCCCCACACCCGAGAGTGGACGATCAAGAGCAGCTCGTGAGAGCAGCGGACGACGCCCTTTACGTGGCGAAAGAGACCGGACGAAACCGGGTAGTGCGCTTCGACAGCACCCAATTCAACGCACACATTCAGGGACCAGGGAATAAATCCGCGGATGGTGAGAAGCCGGTCAAAGAAACAGAAGGAGGAAGCGCCCCAGGCTCCCCGCCTCGAGCAAGCGCCTCCGCGCAAGGCGAGCGAGCAACAGCTTAGCCGCGCGTCAGAGCTGCGCGGTGTCCTCACTCGCGCATCCCACGAATACTACATCCTGGACCGTCCGACCCTCCCGGACGTGGAGTACGATCGGCTGTTTCGGGAGCTTCAGGAGATCGAGAGAATTTTTCCGGATTCCGTGACGCCGGATTCGCCGACGCTAAGAGTCGGCGCCGAGCCTCAGAGCTCATTAGCCAAGCACCAGCACATCCAGGCGATGCTCTCGCTCGGGAATGCATTCGATGACGCGGAGCTCCGGGCGTGGGAGGAGCGTCTGCTCCGAATCGCCGGCGATGACGTCAGCAAATCGGGATACACAGCGGAGCTCAAGATCGACGGCATCGCTGTCGCACTTACTTACGAGAATCGCGTCTTCGTCATGGGGGCGACACGGGGAAACGGCATCGTGGGAGAAGACGTGACGGTGAATCTTCGAACTGTTCGAGACGTCCCGCTTCGACTGCACGAGAGCGCGCCGTCAGGCAGAATGGAGATTCGGGGCGAGGTCTACTTCCCCTTCAAGCGGTTCGAGGAGATGAACGAAGCCCGGGCCCGCGCCGGCGATCCCGTCTTCGCCAATCCGCGCAATGCAGCCGCCGGAAGTCTTCGTCAGCTCGATCCAGGCATCACGGCGTCGAGGCCGCTTCGGTTCTTTGGTTATTCGGTGGCCGCTCCCGACGGGGTCGGCATTCCGTTCGATACTCAGTCCGAGCTTCTCGACACGCTCACAAAATGGGGCGTGCAGGTTGCTCCGCACCGGCTGCGCTGCCGTACCCTGCCCGAGGTCGAGAAGTGGGCCTACGATCTCGAGCACAAGATCAGGAGCGAGCTCGATTTCGCGATCGACGGCGGAGTCGTCAAGGTCGATTCGCTGAGACTCCAGGAAGAGCTCGGCGTCGTCGGTGGCAGAGAGCCGCGCTGGGCGATCGCGCGCAAATTCGCGCCAGACATTGCGGAGACGAAACTCCTGGCGATCGAGGTCAACGTCGGCCGCACGGGTGCGCTCAATCCATTCGCGGTGCTCGAGCCAGTCGAGATCAGCGGGGTCATCGTCAAGCTGGCGACGCTGCACAACGAGGATCTCATCATCGCCAAGGATCTGCGCGTCGGCGACTGGGTGCAGGTGAAGCGGGCGGGCGAGGTGATCCCGCAGATCATCGCGCCCATTCCCGAGAAGCGAACCGGCAGCGAAAAACCGTGGCGAATGCCGAAGCGATGTCCATCGTGCAACACACCCGTAACCCGCGAAGAAGACGAAGCAGCCATCTATTGCCCGAACGTCGCGTGTCCGGGTCGTCAGCTCGAGGGGCTCGTTCACTTCACATCGCGTGGAGCGATGGACATCCGTGGGCTGTCGTACGCGAGAATCCAGCAGCTCGTGGAAGAAGGGCTGGTGCGCGATCCTGGGGATCTTTACGCACTCACGAAGGACAAGCTACTCGAGCTCGATGGTTACGCCGAGAAAGGCGCGGAAGGACTGATCGCGGCAATCGATGCGTCCCGAACGCAGCCGCTCTCGCGTCTGCTGCATGCGCTCGGAATCAGACACGTCGGGTCGATCGCCGCTCAGCTCCTCGCGCAGCACTTTGGAACCCTGGATGCGATAATGGCGGCGACGGCGGACGACATATTGAACGTGCGGGGAATTGGAGCGACGATCGCGAATGGAGTGGTCGCTTATTTTTCGGATCGCGCTGGCCGCGCGCTCGTGGAGAAGCTGAGATCGCGCGCTGTTAATTTCACCGAGCCGCGCGCCGTAGTCGCGGGAGGAGCACTGAGTGGTCAAACCGTCGTGATAACAGGCACACTTCCCGCCTTGAGCAGAACCAAAGCGACATCGATGATCGAAGCGGCCGGTGGTCGCGTCACGGGCTCGGTGTCAAAATCCACCGACTTCCTCCTCGCCGGCGAAGAAGCAGGGAGCAAGCTCGATAAAGCAAAAACTCTGGGAGTCGAAATAATCGACGAGGCCGAGCTCTTGCGTCGAATCGGTTCGAACGCAACATCTAGCGCGTGAGATCGTCCTAAATCCGCATGGCAAACCCCGAAGCACCCGAGCTGATTGGCCTCTCGCAGCGCACGCTGCGTGATCTGCGGCTACGCGTCGCCGGCGCGAATGGCGGCGGCCCGGACGCGCTCCGCGAAGCAGGATACGCGGGCGCTGCTCCGCTGTTCGACGCGTTCCAGACGTGGTTGAACGATCGCGGATCGGAGCGGGCAGAAGATCTTTCAGTCGACGCCTTCTCCGCGCGCGCTGGAGAATTCTTTCAGAACGCTGGCTGGGGGAAAGTCACCTTCAGATCTCTGCACGATGCGCTCGCGATAGTCGAGATCGAGGATTGTTGGGAGTCCGAACTGCACGGACCGGGCGAGACGGGATGTCATCTCACCACCGGAACGCTTGCCGGATTCCTGGGGTGCCTCGCGGATTATCCTGTCGGCGTGATGGAAATCGAGTGTGGCGCAGCCAACGGATGCCGATTTCTCGCTGGAAACGCCGATATGCTCGAGAATGCTTACGAGCGGATCGCGAGGGGAGAACCATGGCAGAATGTCGGGGCTGAGGACTGAGGGCCCAGGACCAAGTGCATCTATGAACGCGGACTAATCGAGGACTGCGGACTAACCACCACTCCGAACTGCTGACTGATTGCGGATTGGGGAACTAACTGCGAGATGCGAACTAGAAGCTGCGAACTACGGACTGCGGGCAAACTGCAGCTGCGACCAACTGCATACTGCAGCTGCAATCGAAGCGAGTAACAGATCCGATCCCGCGATGCGAATCATCGACCCGCCTCGCAGTCAGAACTTTGACCAGTTCCTCGAATCGCGGCGCCATGGGCGCTTCGGAGTCCCGAGAGCGATGGAGACCGACCTTCGCGCCACGGTGCGCGGCACTGACGGCGAACTCATTTCGTCGCCGCCACTACCGATACTTTTGCAAATGATCACTGCGGAGAAGGAGTGGCACCGAACGTCCTTTGGACGATTTCCAGCTTTCGCCATCGGCTACCGCCGAGCGAAGAAATTGGGATGAGTGGTGGAGAACGGAGTACTGGGCAGGGCAGCGGCGCGAGATCGCGCGGCTCCAGCAAGGCGATCCATCGGCGAAAATTATTGTTCTGAATCCCACTGACCACGCCGTGTACTTCTCCAACACGTGTGAGGTGATCGATGCGATTCGATCTCTGGGTCGCCCGGAGTGCTGAAGTGGGCTACGCGCTCGCGGCCGGCGGGCAGCGGGCAGCGGGCAGCGGGCAGCAGTGAGTGATGGTAGTGGTACAGACCGGGAGGATGGGTGAGCGCTAGACCGGGAGGATGGGTGAGCCCGATTTAGTACTCACCTTTATGCACGGACCTTTTTGGAGGTTGTCGTGCCCTGGAGGACTCCCACTC
>JBOHTC010000155.1:0-2885 GCA_050733495.1 Gemmatimonadaceae bacterium
CGCCCGCATTTGAAATGGTAGTGCACGAAGGCGTGCCTCGGGGAACGGTTCACACCTTCACGATGCAGTCGGAGGACAGCAGGATTTTTCCGGGCATCGCCCGCGATTCCGGAACGTTCGGCACGCCGAGTCCGACGGATCCCGCGACACTCGTGGTGACGACGAGCCATCTGGCTCCTTACACGCGCACCGTCGCTGTCTACATCCCCGCCGGATACGTCCCCGGCACGATCGCGCCATTCATCGTCGGGGCGGATGGGCCCGATCAGTCGTTGTTCACCGCACTCGACAATCTCATCGCGGAAAAGCGGGTGCCACCGATGATCGCGATCTCCATCGGCAACGGCAGCGGGGACGCTCAAGGGAGCGAGCGCGGCCTGGAATACGACACGATGTCCGGACGCTACGCCGAATTCGTGGAGACCGAAGTACTACCGTTGGTCGAACGGCAGTACAACGTCAAGCTGACCAAGGATCCAGACGGCCGTGCGACAATGGGCGGCAGCTCAGGCGGCTCGGCCGCGTTCATCATGGCCTGGTATCACCCCGAGCTTTATCACCGCGTGCTCGCGTATTCGATCACCGCCATCAATCAGCAGTGGCCTCATAGCGACGAGACTCCGCACGGCGCCTGGGAATTTCACGAGCGCCTGATCCCGAACAGTCCGGTCAAGCCGATTAGAGTCTGGCTGGAAGTCGGCGACAGGGATCTCCTGAATCCAAATGTCATGCGCGACAACATGCACGACTGGGTGGTGGCCAGCGAGAACATGGCGCGAGTGCTCGCTGCCAAGGGGTATCACTACCACTTCGTGTTTGCCCGCAATGCGCGGCACGTGGATCGGAACGTGAAACAGCAGACGCTTCCGGAAGCGCTTGAGTGGCTATGGAGGGGATACCTCACGCATTAAACGCCCGCTAGTCGCGCTGCTCAATTGGCAGCGTGAAATGGAACGTGGTCCCACGGCCTTCGCGGCTCTCGACCCAAATTCGTCCACCGTGCGCCTCGACGATGCTCTTGGCGATCGCAAGCCCGAGTCCGGCGCTGGCGCGCGATGCGCGCTTCGCCTGCCAGAAACGGTTGAAGACGTGCGCAACGTTTTCCGGTGCTATTCCGATGCCGGTATCGGCGACGGCAACGACGATCTCGTCGCCAGCCACCGTTGCCGATAGTCGCACGGAACCGCCTGTGGGTGTGAATTTGAGAGCGTTTGCCGTGAGATTAGAGAGGACTTGCGCCACCCGCGAGGCATCCGCGTGCGCCGGCGGCAAACCTTCCGGAATAGCCGCGGACAGCTCGATCCCTCGCTGTCCTGCCTGAAGGCGGAACTGTTCGACTGCGCTGCTCATGATCGATCCGAGATCGGTAGCGGTCGCTTCGATGGAGAAGCTGCCTGCCTCGGATTTGGCGACATCGAGAAGGTCGTCCAGCAAGCGCGACATGTTCAACGCAGATCGTTGAATCACCATCAGGTTCTTACGGACCGCGGCAGAGTCCACCGTATCGCCGATGTCGAGCAGCATCGACGACGCCATCCTCACCGTGTGCACGGGGTTTCTCAGATCGTGTGACACGATCGACGTCACCTCGTCGCGCATGCGGACTGCCTGCTGCAGTTCGGAATAAAGCAGCGCGTTGCGGAGCGAAGCGGTGAGGCGGTCGCCGATACTGATGGCAAGATTCAGATCGACGTCGGTATACGGTCGCTCGTCGTTGATACGCGCCAGAGACAGAATGCCGATCAGACGGTCGCCGTCGCGAAGGGGAATCTGCATTAAAGACCGGAGCCGGAGCGCGCGCAGAAACTCTTCGTGCTCTGTGGACGTCGCGGTTGCCTCGATCCATGCCTCGTCGACCGCGGGCACGAATTCGGCGACGCCCTCGCGAAGCAGTCGCGATGCCTCGCTAGTGCTGGACTGAATCACCCCGGTCGCGATTTTCTCAGCGAGCCATTTATCGGTGGCCGCATCGACGTGCTTCCAGGCACGTCGGCGTACCGAGCCGTCCTCGGCGCTATCGAATAAGCAAAGATCGGCGAGTGCAGGAACTATCAAATCGACGAGCGCGCTGAGCGCCGCCTGGTAATCGAGCTGCGCGCTCATGACCGCGCTGACATGAGCGAGAAAACGCTCGCGCGCCTGGGTTTGTCGAAGCGCCTGCTCGCTCGCAGTGACCGCCACAAATGCGGCGTGCTCGGCGGCCATCTCGAGCTTCTGCTGCTCAGCCTCGCGGCGATCCGTTACGTCGACACAGCTTCCGATGTATCCGAGAAACTCGCCGTTGTCATCCGTGTACGGCACGCCGCGGTCGAAGATCCATCGATATGCGCCGTCGTATCGCTTCAGCCGATACTCCATCTCGAACGGCAGACGCGCATCGAAGTTGGTGACGTAGATCTGGAAGCACCGGTCGAGATCGTCAGGATGCACGCCCTCGGCCCATCCGTCACCCACTTCCTGCTCCAGAGTCCGACCCGTAAAATCGAGCCACACCTTGTTGAAGTAGTCGCACTTCTTGTCGACATTGGCGCGCCAGATGAGAACCGGCGAATGCTCGACGAGGAGCCGATACTCGATTGCCGTCAGCTGGAGTCCGTCAGGGCCCACGCCAGCTGCGAGTGGATCAGTAGGAAGCTGCTGCGCTCCCGTTGTGGACATAGACCTCCTTGCGCGAGTCATAGTCCCGCGCAGACCTCTAACGAAGCAAAATCGACGCCGAGCGTTTATCCGACGCTGTAAATCTTAGCGGTATCGAAGGAAGATTGCCGCTGAGAATCTCGGTCTAACGAGCGCAGCGGACGCTGGCACTCGCCGGCGCTCGGTCCACCGCTTACAATCAGCAAATGCGAATTCCGCGCGCTTTGCTTCTCGCGATGGCGACGACC
>JBOHTC010000156.1:0-6259 GCA_050733495.1 Gemmatimonadaceae bacterium
GTGCTCTCACGCCAAGAGGAGCGATCCGTTTTAATCCGGCAAAATCCGCCTCATCCGGATGAAACTTCGTCTCGGTGGCCAGACGTCAGGAGCCGGCGCGATAGACGTGAAACTCGCACCGAGATGGCGACGCTACCTGCTCTCCCAGTTCACAATGCGGGCGCCGAGAACTGCCTGCTGCACCGCGTCGGCGACGTCACGCCGCAGCTGGATGTGCCGATTGTTGTTGCGTGTCGGGTTCACGCGATTCGTCAGGACGACCACGAACAGATCCTTCTCGGGATCGATCCAGATCGAAGTTCCCGTAAAACCAGTATGACCGAAGCTCCACGGAGAAAAGAACTGCCCCGCGCTCGAGCCCCCCTCGGGAGAATCCCAGCCCAACGTGCGTGAAGATTCCTTTCCCTGACGTGCCGTCCATCGAGCTATAGTCGCGGGCTTCACGATCCGCACCGCGTTCACGCCTTCACCACCGTTCAAGATCATCATCGAGAAGAGAGCGAGATCTCGCGCAGTTGAGAACAATCCCGCATGGCCCGCGACGCCGCCCATCGCCCAGGCGTTTTCGTCGTGGACGGTGCCCCACAACAATCCGCCGCGCGCGTCGTCGACCTGAGTGGGTGCTATACGCGGGCGCAGCGTGAACGGCGGCTGAAACTGCGTGTCAGTCATTCCGAGCGGCTTGAAGACCTTTTCCGCAGCGAGAACGTCCAGGGTCTTGCCCGTGATTCGCTCCATCACGAGCTGGAGCAGGATCATGTCCCAGTCACTGTAGATCATCTTCGTTCCGGGCGCGTACTCCAGCGGCCGAGCATTGATCTGGGCGAGATACTGATCACGCCCCTTCGCAGTCTGAAAAAGGTTGGCGCCGGCCTCGAGGCCACCGCTGTGCGTGAGAAGCTGCCTCACCGTGATCTGCGCTTTTTCCGGCGAGTTGAATTCGGGAAGGTAGGACGCAACGGTGCGATTGATGTCGAGCTGGCCACCTTCCTCGAGGATCATCGCGACGGTGGTAGTTGCGATGACTTTCGTGAGCGACGCCAGATCGTAAAGCGTATTGGTATCGACGGCTGGGGAGCCCGGCTGGTTCCAGTCGATGTAGCCGTAGCCCTTCATGTAGGCTATGTGCCCGTTGCGGCCCACTGCGATCGCGACGCCGGGAGCAACCGCTTCCTCGATCGCCGTCTTCACGATCTTGTCGAGCGTTTTTGGCAGAGTCGTATCGAGACCCGAATTGTTGAGGCCCATTTGGGGCTCGACGTACTTGATGGGCGGCGGCACGGCCGCAATTCGAGCGGGTGGCTGTGGCGGCGCGCAGGCCGAGATGGCCAATACAGTCGGAAGCGCTATGGCGGAGAGAGACTTCATGAGCCTAGGCGGGTACGGGTACAAAAGGCTGGGCCAGCTCACCGGCCCGGTTGCTTAGGTAAGACGATTGTGGCCACCGCGGGTTGCGACCGGGTCATGTTATTTTACCCGAATGAACGGCGATCGATTGCCCGAAGTGTCTCGCGAAGAGAGTAACGTCATGGAATTCGACAGTGGCCCAGTCTCTCTCGAGGTAGAATGGCAATGGTCCCGATTCGATCGCCTGACCGCGGCAGAGCTTTACGCGATCGTGCGTCTTCGGGAAGGCGTGTTCATCGTCGAGCAGAACTGTCCTTATCCTGATGCCGACGGGCGCGATCCCGATGCCTGGCATCTCCTCGGCTGGCTCAGAGATGATGCGAATCGAAGGCTCGTAGCATACGCGCGCATATTCGAGCCAGGTGTGCGGTACGTCCAAGGATCGATTGGACGAGTCGTAACCGCGCAAGAGGTTCGACGGACGGGCTTGGGGAGAGCGCTTATGGCTGAAGCCTTGCGACGCCTCGAGACTCTCGCGCCCGGCGAGACGATCAAGCTAGCTGCACAGCGATATCTCGAAGATTTCTATTGCGGCTTCGGATTTAGAACTGTGTCGGCACCGTATGAAGAGGACGGTATCATCCACATCGACATGCTCCGCTGACCCGCTGACCCCATACCAAAGTGATAACCAGAGTCCGCTACTACGGCGGAGAGACGTTCGCCGATTTCATCGCTCGTCCCATAACGAATCAGGCGCTCTGGAGCGCCGTCTCGAAGCGTGTGGAGATTCCCATCGAGTACTCGGCGCGGGTCGACGCGCTGGGCGGCCACTGGCACCTGCTCGTCCTAAACGAGGATTGGTGCGGCGACGCGGTCAACATCGTTCCGATCGTGGCGAAGCTCGCCGAATCAGTGAGGAACATGGATCTCAGGATTTTGGGACGCGATGCAAACGCCGACATCATGGATGCGCATCTGACCGGAACGTCGCGATCGATTCCGGTGGTGATTCTTCTGAACGAGAAATTCAAGGAGTGCGGCTGGTGGGGCCCGCGACCATCGGCGCTCCAGAAGTGGGTGAAGGAGGTCGGGATGGGAATGCCGAAGGAGGAGCGATACAAGGAGATCAGAACCTTCTACGCGCGTGACCGCGGCCTCACGACGATGTCCGAAATTGTGGGAATGCTGGAGCAGTGCTGCGAGACCGCGGCTATTTCGGGATAAAGCAGCCCGGCGCGATGGAAAGAACTAGCTCGACTTCGTGCGGTTCTGCTTGTCGGCGCGGGGAAGCCGAAGCGTAAACGTCGATCCCTTTCCCACCTCACTGGTCGCCGAGAGAGATCCGTTCATCGCAACGGCGAGACGCCTGCTGATTGGGAGACCGAGTCCGGTTCCGCTGAAAGCTGTTGTTCCGGTCCGGATCTGCACGAAAGGTTCGAAGCACGCCTCGAGTTTGTCCGCGGGAATTCCGCGCCCCGTATCGATCACGCGAACGGCCACTTCGTCTCCGTCGAGGCCGCAGTCCACCCGGATGTGGCCGCCAGGATCGGTGAATTTGATCGCGTTGGCGACGAGGTTGAGAACGATCTGCTGCACTTTCGCCGGATCGGCCTCGGCGATCACGGCGGAATCAGCGCACTGGTACTCGTAGGTGAGATTCTTTGCCTCGAGATGCGGACCGACGAGTGCTTCCACTGAGCCCAAAGTCTCGTTCATCACGGTGGGATAGCAAGCGATGTCCAGGGGCTGGCCACTATCGAGCTTCGCGTACTCGAGGATGCTGTTTATCAGTCCGAGTAAATGCTGCTGGCTGTGCTGGATGCGCTTGAGATCCCTCTGCTGCAGCTCGTTGAGCGGGCCGTGGATCTCCCTCTCCAGCAGCTCCGTGTAGCCGAAAATTGCCTGGAGTGGAGTACGGAATTCGTGACTCAACAGGGCGAGAAAATCCAATTTGATGCGGTTGGCGATTTCCGCCTGCTCGCGCGCGTTGCGCTCGCTCTCGAGGAGCTCCTCTGTGATACGGTTTGCGGCTGCGAGCTGGCTCGTTCGCGCCGCGACGCGAAGCTCCAGCTCGCGATTCAGCTTTCGGACTTCATCCTCAGCCGTCCGTCGTTTGGTAACGTCGCGAATGATCCAGCGAAACCCCGTGATACTGGGTCCATTGGCTGAGACGCGGCCAATCGAAATGGATGCCGGAATCGGGGTGGCGCCACGCGGGCGGAGCGAGACTTCCCAATCATCGATACGCTCGGAGCCGCGGAGGTGGTCGAGTTGCTGTCGGTAGGTGGCGCGGGCGTCTCCGTCGAAGAAGATCGGCAGAGGCTTCCCAAGGAGAAGTTTGCGGGGAACGCCGAGTAACTGGCTCGCCGCCGTGTTGGCTTCGCGAATGGTGCCTTGCTCGTCGGTGACGAGGTAGGCGTCTGGCGCGAAATCGAATAGTTCGTAGTACTTCGTGCGCTCGCGATCTATCTGGTCGCGGCTCGCAATCAGCTCCTCGTTCTGTTGTCGGAGCTCCCCGTCCGCGACATTCAGCTCTTCGAGCAAATCGATGTTCTCATCATGCTCCGGACCGAGCATCGATGCGGTCTTCGCGTCCGCTGCTCGCGGAGAGGGGCCTCGCATTCGCGCATCTGTCGCTCTGCGCGGGAAGGCATTGCGGTCGCCTGGGACTGGTTCCTTTTGCGGCTGGGGGTCCGTCATTGCGGAGATTCGTAGCCTCGACTCTGGCAAACGCATGCAATGCAACTCTAGGGCCGATCAGTCTCGCCGCTTGTGCAAGGCAAGACGGGACATTGCCAGGCAAGACGTCCGCTCATCCGGCGAGAATCATCTTGGAAGGACCGCGCGACGATCAGTCACGAGGTCGCAGTGTCGCGCTGTATGAATGCAAACGAGGCACGGGATTACCCGTGCCTCGTTTGCATTCCGTCCCGGCTAGGGTTTCAGCTGTTGCTGTTTGCTCCGCTCGGCCTTCTACCACCGCGAGAGGCCTCGCCGCCTTTTCTTCCGGCGACGCGCGCTTCCTCGCTGGTGAACTCGTGGGCCGTGCCTTTCTGATGCGCGGCCCTACCTCCCTTGGCTGCGATTGCTCGCTGCGCCTGAGGGTCCATTGCCGCGAAACCGCGCGGCGTTTTCCTGCTCGGATTTCCGCTGGGAGACCCACCCTCACGGAGTGACCCGTCGCCTCCGGCGTTCGCGTTGCGACCGACCGACCCGCTCGCATTTCCGCCTCGAGAGGTCACGTTGCTCGCTCCACCGCGTTGAATGCCGTTGCCGTCCAAGGCTCCATTGCTCTCGCCACGCTGTTCCATCACATTGCCCCGGTTGTTGGACTGGTCTGCCATTTCAATCTCCTACCGCGATAAATTCAAGTTGAGGACGTCGCGGCTTCTCCGCGGCTCCGTGTAAGTGGCAGCCGTTGGAGGAAGGCGACGATCGAAGGATAACGATTGTGCGCAAGCGGCAGGCCGCAATTTCAGAGGGGGGACGAGCATCCGGTGAATTGTGGATTACCTCTTTCCGCTCATTTGTGTGACGTCCCGCGCCGAGGACGCCCCACTTGCGACCGCGCATTGGAGTTGCCAGCGTATTCGTCATCGATCTACAATAAGATCCAGGGATCAAAATGAATCCAGTCGAAGCGGAAACGTTATCCAAGATCGAAGTTCTCGCGGATCTCGAGCCGGTCGTGCAGGAGCTGATGGCATCGCACGAGGCCAAGCGCGTGCTCTGGTTTCCCGCGGAGCTTCTCGAGGCACCGCCAGGCGAGGATCCCGATCATCATCTGCGCGCGCTGCGTGAGAGGGCGCGTGGAATCAGCGATCCGGCGCGCGTTGCGCTTGCGCTCAACCTTCTTACTGAGGAAGGACTTCCGCACTTTCACCGCCTGCTCGCCGTTTACCTCGGCACCGACAGCATCTGGGCGCGATGGAACAATATGTGGACGGCGGAAGAAGATCGGCACGGCGCCATCCTCCACGACTATACTCGAGACGCCGGCGTTTTCGATCCGGTGGTGATCGAGAAGATGCAGTTCGACTACATCAAGGCTGGGTTCGAGCCGGAGTGGGACAAGGATCCGTATCGCGTGTTCGTCTACACGTCTCTGCAGGAGCGCGCGACGCAGGTATCGCACGCGAATACGGGGAAGTATGCGTCGGAGTACGAGCCGACGATCGGCACCGTGCTTCAGAACGTCGCGAAGGAGGAAGCGCGGCATTACACGTTCTATCGCTCGGTTTTCAAGGCGGTGCTGGAGCGGGATGCGAACCAGGGACTGATCGCCGCGGCGAAGATCATGCCCGCGATCGACATGCCGGGAGTGAACATGCCTCATTTTCGCGAGCTCGCCGACGTCGTGCGCCGCGCGGGGATCTACGGCCCGCGCGACTACCTGAAGATCGTCGAAGAGCTAATCAAGTACTGGTCGATCGACACGATGGAAGGTCTCAACGATTTGGGTCGCGCTGCACAGGAGAAGGTTATGGGGATTCCGGCGCGTCTCGAGAGGATCGCGGAGATAATGGAAAAGAAGACGCGTCCAAAGAGCTTCGCATTCGACGTGATCTTCAATCGCGAATTCGCAATGGAGTAGCGCGGGGGCCTCTGGATTCTTGCGCCCTCCTCTCCTGCCAGACTGATCTCGCCTCCGCGCGGGCTCTCGATCCTGCGACGCGAATTGAATATCCTCCCATGCAAACTCAATCGCGCCCGCTTGTGGCTTGATCTTAAGACGGCGCGGTGAATGTTGAGATGGAATGTCGGTGGCATGCGCGCCTGTTGCACGCGCGGCGAACGGAGAATGCGCTGCGGACTGCATGTCTAAAGATCTGTGCGGGCGAGGCGGAGGCGTTCTCGCAGGCCGCTTTCCAAAGCGAGCGCGAGGAGGAGACCCGCGACCGAGCGGAGC
>JBOHTC010000157.1:0-4573 GCA_050733495.1 Gemmatimonadaceae bacterium
CTCGTCACCATGATTCGATCGCGTGAGTTCTCGTAGGGTGTCGATGACTCTTATCGGACTCGCCTACAATCAGAAACCCGAGCCATCAGAGCTCGCCAGCCCACTTTCCCCGGGCGGCCGTCAGGAAGACGGGGAGCTTTCGCGTCCCGACGAAGAGCCTCCAAGTAGAATCTCCAGCCTCTCCGTCGCGGAGTTAATCGCCCGAGATCAGTTCGCCGAGTGGGATAGTCCGGTCACGATCGCCGCCGTCGAATCCGCTCTTTCCAGAATAGGAGACGTCGTCCGCCTCGAAGCCACAGACGATTTCCCAGAGCGGCTTCGTCAGACAAAACCGGACATCGTCTTCAACATCGCCGAGGGATTTCACGGCGTGAACCGTGAGGCCCACGTCCCGGCAATCTGTGAGTTCTACGGGATTCCTTACTCGGGAAGCGATCCCTTCACTCTCTCGCTCTGCCTCGATAAAGCCAGAACGAAGCAGACGCTCACCTTTCATGGAATCCCGACACCTCGGTTCTCGGTGGTGAGGACTTACGGTGAAATAGGCGCGCGGACGCGGGATCTTGGATTCCCCGTTTTCGTCAAACCGTTGCACGAAGGGTCATCCAAGGGAATCACCGACGCCAATTTTTGCGCCGAGCCCGCGCAACTCCGCCGGCAGATCCGGTTCCTGCTCGAGAGCTACGAACAGCCCGTGCTCGTCGAGCAGTTCCTCCCTGGTGACGAATTCACCTGCGCAATCCTCGGCAACGGTGAAGACGCAACCGTGCTTCCGATCGTTGGAATGAATTTCGAGACGCTCCCGAGAGGAGCGCTGCCGATTTACGGCTTCGATGCGAAGTTCGTGTGGGATCGCCCGGAAAATCCGCTCGAGATTTTCCAGTGTCCGGCGCGTATCACAAGAAAACTTCAGGCGTCTATTGAGCGGGTTACACTCGACGCGTTTCGCGTACTTGGTTGCCGAGACTGGGCGAGGATCGATGTCCGGCTCGATGCGGCTGGAGTACCCAACATTCTCGAGGTGAATCCGCTCCCGGGAATTCTTCCCGATCCGGCCGACAACTCGTGTATGCCGAAAGCGGCACGTGCCGCGGGGATCGGATACGACGAGTTGATTCAAAGTTGTTTGAGGTACGCCGCTGCTCGGCAGGGCGTGAGGCTGGCGCCCGGAGTGGCATCGAGCGCCGCGCGCAACGAGCCCGCGCTCGCCGCGGGTTGAGCCGAACATAGCAACAAGGAGAATCGCGCCATGAAAATCGCGTTGCTGTTCGACGGGTTGTCAGCCCTGGGAAAAGCGCCGGAGGTTCAGCTGCTCGATTCCATCGAGGCGGTAGAAAGTGCTCTGCTCGATTGGGCAACCGATGTCGTCCGCGTCCCTGTCAGCAATGATGGCCGTTGGATCGAGCGCGTACGGAAGGGAAAATTCGATCTCGTTTTCAACCTGTGCGAGGGCATCGACGGCGAGGCTGTATACGAGGCGATGGTGATCTCCGTCCTCGAGCTCCTGGGAGTTCCCTTCACCGGCAGCTCGAGCTGGACGACGGCGCTCACGCTGAGAAAGAACCTCGTCAACGCGGTTCTCGACCGCACCGGATTGCCGGTTCCTCGCTGGGCTCACGTCCGCCGCGGGGACGACATCACGAGTGTTGGATTTCCGGCTATTTGCAAGCCCGTCGCAGAGGACGCTTCGGTTGGAATCGAACAGCGGTCGGTCGTCAGAAGTATGCGCGCGCTCACCGCGAGAATAGGTGCAATGCTCGAAGGCTGGGACGAGGTTCTCGTTCAGCGGTTCATCGACGGGCGGGAAGTGAACATCGGGATAGTAGGTGACGAGGTGCTTCCAATTGCCGAGATCGACTTCGCCAAGATGCCAGAGGGGATGTGGCACATCGTCTCCTACCGCTCCAAGTGGGAGACGGGCAGCGATGAAGACCTTGGCGCAACCCCGAACTGTCCTGCCGATTTGTCCGAGGACCTCGCCAATGAGCTCACGGTAATCGCCCGCGCGGCCTGGAACGTCGTAGGGGGAGAAGGATACGGCCGCTGCGACTTCCGAATCGATCAATCCGGACGTCCCTGGCTCCTCGAGGTAAATGCGAACCCGGACATCTCGTCGAATGCCGGACTCGCACGCATGGCAGGAGTAGCAACTATTGGGTACTCGCAGCTCATTCGCCGGATCTGCGACCACGCTCTCGCAAAACGCGGCGAGAATTACACCGACCGCTGGGCACACACGCTCCGGCTGTCGGGACTTGGTTGAAGCTTTTGATCATCAACAACGCCCTTCACGGGGCCGGAGTGGTGCACGCATGAGCGATTGGCAGCAGATCATCAAGGATCAGAGCATCGCGACACTCGAGAAGCTGGCGGACAAATTCGGTCGCGACGCAATCGACGTCGAAGCCCTGCAGCCAGCCTTTGACAATTTCCAGATGCGGATTACTCCAGCCGCGCTCGAGCAGATCAAGGAAGTGGGCGATCCAATGTGGCAGCAGTACGTGCCGACCGTCGAGGAGCTGGAGGTCGTGGACGGGGTGATCGATTCGCTCGACGAGGATGGAGACTCGCCGGTCCCGAACATAACTCACCGTTATCCTGATCGAGCCCTGTTCCTCGTGAGTCCCGTTTGTGCGAGCTACTGCAGATTCTGCACTCGGAGACGCAAGGTCGGCGACCCGGAGAAAATCCCGCTCAATCAGTTCGACTCGGCGTTCCAGTACCTGCGTGAGCACACCGAGATCCGCGACGTCACGATGAGTGGCGGCGACCCGATGATGCTGAGCGATCGAAGACTGGAGTACATGTTCCAGCAGCTGCGGGCGATTCCGCACATCGAGATCATCAGGCTCGGGAGCCGGATCACCTCGCATCTTCCGGAGCGCATCACTCCGGAGTTCTGCGACATGGTGCAGAAATACCACCCGATCTTCATGAACACCCACTTCAACCATCCGAGCGAGCTCACGCCCGCGGCGGTTGCTGCGCTCGATCGCCTGTCGAGAGCGGGCGTCTCGCTGGGTTGCCAGACTGTGCTCCTCAAGGGCGTGAATGACGACCCCAAGGTTATGATGAAACTGATGCACGAGCTGCTCAAGGCGCGCGTGCGTCCCTACTACCTATACATGGCGGACCAGGTGGCCGGCGGGGAGCATTTTCGGACGACTGTCCAGAAAGGGCTCGAGATCATTCAGGCACTCCGCGGCTGGACGTCGGGGCTTGCCGTTCCTCACTTCGTGATCGACTCCCCCGGCGGAGGAGGCAAGGTGCCGCTCCTCCCGGAGTACCTGGAGCAAATCACCGACGACGAAGTCGTCTTCCGCAATTACGAGGGTAAACGCTTCGTCTACAAACAGCCGCGGCAGGTTGCCCCGGCAGAGACGGATGTGGAGCGCGCAGCGGAGGTGAACGTCGTTCCAATCGGCCGCAGGAAGTCCGCGGCGCCGAAGCGAACGAAAAGGCGCCGTGCCGCAGGAGAGTAGGCCCACCCGAGAAAACCCGCCCCGAAACTGGGGCGGGTTTTTTAACTGCGACGGCATCGTATTGGAAGTCAGGCTGCGAGTGCACTTGAACCCGTCGCGGTTTTCACCAGTTCTGTCGCATTGGGTTCAACCTAAGGAACGAAGCCCCGCGACCCGCGCCGATGCTCAACCAAGAGCGCGTCATTGAGGGCCTGTAGCTCCGCCTCGATCTCCACCCCCTCGATGTTGTCCTTAAGTCGTTGCAGATCTGGAGAGAAAATCGCCCTGGCAATTTCCACCGCTTCATGCGCGCCAGCCACCGCAACGACTGTCGCGGCGGCCGCAACGCAGAGAGGTAGTCGAGGCCCTCGTAGTTACGCAAAATAAAAAAGACCACCATGAGGTGGTCTTTCTTATTCTGACGAAAGAGGGCTTAGTCTTCGCTGTTCTCGTTCTCGAAGGTGAGTGCGTCCGCTTCACGGACGCGGTCGAGCATGGCGTTGACCGGAACCGCGATGCCGCGGTCGTTCAATATTGCCTCGTTGCCGGATCCACGCTGGAACCAGCTGCCGACATCGGGCGAGGTCTCGCCGCTTGCACGCGCCTCTTCGTCAGGGGCGGTATCCGAACCATACACGTCCATTCAGCCTCCATGGGTTTTGTTTCGCGTCCTTCCATCTTACGGTACCCCAAAACAAGAGTTTCGAACCATGTCCCGAAGCTACAAGCCGGACCGAAACCTTCCAATAGTCTGGTGTCCTTCGATGCCAAACCGGTTCAACGCGACGAGGGTATTAGCTGACCGTTTTGGGGTCTATTCCCCTAGTAGCGAAAATTCGGCCAACCGCCTCTCCAATCTTGTTGTTCGGAGTGCTCGCGCCCGCCGTCATGCCAACTCGAACCGGACCCGCCTCACCAAGCCAACCTTTTGACTCGGTTTCCTCTCGGGATCCCATCGGACGGTGGCGAATGGTGGCCGACTGGGGATCGATATCTTCGGCGTCCTCTACATGAAAAGTCCGGACACTTTCGGAACAAAGAGCCGCCAGCGACAACGTGTTGCTCGAGTTGTAGCCGCCGATCACCACCATGGCGTCCAGCGGCTCGCGCAG
>JBOHTC010000158.1:0-7078 GCA_050733495.1 Gemmatimonadaceae bacterium
ATCCTCAATCAGTCCGCGATTAGCAGTGCAGTTGGTCCTCGGCCCTCGGTCCTCAGCAATCAGCCCGCTTCCCGCTTCCCGCTTCCCGCTTCCCGCCTCCCGCTCCCCCCCTCCCGCCTCCTACTTCTCCGCGAGCCGATAGTTCTTACCGTCGTACTCGACCCTGCCCCACGGCACGAGCGCGTCGTGCTCGAAGATGAGTAGCCACTCCTCGTCCAATGCCTGCTTCAGGATCCGGCGCTTGGTCTCCAGAGTGACCAGGGGCTCGACGTCGTAGCCCATGATCCAGGGCAGCGGCAGATGCGCGTGAGTTGGAACGAGATCGCCTAGGTAGAATGCGCGCTCTCCGCCTGACTCGATGAGGATGCTCTGGTGGAAAGGCGTGTGGCCCGGAGTGGGTACCACGCGAATCCCTTTGACGATCTGCTTCTCCCGCGTCACCAGCTCCAGTTTCCCGGCGGCCTCGATCGGCGCGTAGTTCCGATCGAAGTAGCTGGCGGCGGTTCGCTCGTTGGGATGGAGCGCGTAGTCGAGCTCACCCCGACGGATGATGTACGTCGCGTTTGGGAACGTGACTTCGACCGAGCCATTACGCCCCGTCCGCGTATTGCCGCCGGCGTGATCGAAATGGAGATGTGAATTGATCACGAGCGCAACGTCCCCGGGAGTGACGCCAATTTCCTTCAAGCCGTCCTCGAGCATCGTCGCGCCGCCCTCGCCCTCGTTCTCGAGGCCGTAGATATCCTTGAACTTGGGATTCTCCTTGTTGCCGGCGCCGGTATCGATCAGGATCAAACCCGATGGATGCTCGATGAGCAGGCAGCGCATACCCAGCTGAATGCGATTCCGCTCGTCCGACGAAATGCGCTTCTCCCAGAGCGGCTTCGGGACGACACCGAACATCGCGCCACCGTCAAGCTTTTGTCCGCCCGCCTGCACCGCGTGGACGGTCAAATCGCCGATCTTGCGACGAACGACTCGAGGACTCGGAGCGGTCACGCTGTGGTATCGTTCGTGACAGGGGTTGGCAGGCCCGATGCTCTTCTCTTCTTGCGACGCATCGCAGGCTTTCGGAGAAGGACGTCGAGCTCTTCCCAGGTGCCGTAGCCCCGATCCTCGAGATCAGAGAGCATCCGGATGAAGCATTTCGCGGTCGCTATCGCGTCTCCGCCCGCACGGTGCCGTCCCTTGATCTCCACGCCGTAGTAGCGCGCGACGTTGTCGAGCGAGCGCCGCGACAGCTGCGGAAGGATCTTGCGCGCAACTCGAACCGTGCACACGCGTCGGCCGTAGAGACGCTGCCCCACGCAGCGCGAGATCTCGGCCGTCACAAAACGCCAGTCAAACACCGCGTTGTGGGCGACGAACACGTTTCCCTCGAGCACGCGGAGGACTTCCGGAACAACGCGCTCGAATGTCGGCGCATCTCTCACCATGTCCCAGGTAATGTTCGTGAGCTGAGTGATGAAAGGCGGAATGGGCCGCTCGGGATTCACGAGAGTCTCGAATACCTCGACGATCTCGCCACCCTTTACAACGACCGCGGCGATCTCGGTGATGCGATCACCACGATACGCGCCTCCTCCCGTCGTCTCGACATCCACCACTGCATAAGAGAGCTCCGAGAGCGGCTCGGGCCGGCCGAGCGGCTCTGAGAATCTCGAGTAGGGCGTGAGCCCGCGAGCGATTGCATCTCTCCGCGCGCGCGCACGCGCGGGAGCCGCACCTGCCAAACCTTCCTGGCCCGACGCGGTCGATTGCGCTGACAAAGCTTGACGATCCGTCCTGGTCGATTCGCCCGGCGAGACGTAGCTCCCCGAACCGTGCGCAGTAAGCGTCCACCGCCCGTCCTCGATCCGGGTAAACTCGTGCCTTCCATCGAACATCGCCCGAGCCATGTGCTCCGCGACGATCCGGGGAGCGCCAGGGAGACTGCAGATGTGCCCGATCAGGTCAACGACATCGGCGGGACCTGCAGACAGATAGTCGAGCGCACGCGATGTGAGCAGCGTTTCCTGCGGCTCGGCGTACACTCCGCGCGTCATTTCCACGGATCGTCGCGCGTGATTGGACAAGTCATGCAGTGCGGGCCGCCGCCGCCGCGCACGAGCTCACCTCCCTCGAACGTTATCGCCGCCCTTTCGTGGGCGGGAATATCGTCTTTCGACGAAAGAAAATCCGATGCGGTGATCATCCTGAAGCCGGCTTTTTCCAATTCTCTCAGTGTAGTCTCATTTCGTGCGTAGGACGTAACCACGCCCGGACGCATCGCCGTGAAGTTGCACCCCGACGCCCATTGCTCTCGATCCTGAACGATTCTTTTTTCACCTCCGCAAAGAATCGGTTCCATCGGCAATCCGCAATGCCTGAGCGCGGCGAACAGATCAGGTTGCTCGCGCATCTGGGGGTGTCCTTTCTGCCAATGTAAAATCGGCAGACGATATGGTCCGATGAAGTGCGGTGGATAGACGACGCAGAGATCGCGATCGACGTGCGTGAAGATCATGTCGAGGTGAATCGCAGTCGCTTCCTGGGGCATAACCACTACGATGAGGTTGGTTACGTCGGTTTGCTCGAACAACAAAGTCGCGAGACTGTCGATCCCGGCGGGGCTGGATCTCTCGCTGAAGCCGATGAGGAGCACGTCCTCCCTGAGCGGATGGACGTCGCCCCCCTCCAGGGTGTGGTTGAGCCTGCGTTCTGCAGATCCGTCGTAGAGAATGCCGCTATTCCCGAGCTTTGGATGCGAAGTGAAAAGCGATTTCATGATGAGCTCTTCCGTCCACCGCGCGTGGAAGCGCATGGATCCGATCATCATGTGTCGGTTGATTGCCATCGCCGAATCGCGGGTGAAAAAAAGATTCGGAAGCGGCGGAAGTGAATAGCTGCACTCGTTGAGCGTGCGCGACAGTGGACCAGGCTCTTCCTCCTTCCCTTCGATTAGCAGGTCGATGACGGCCGCGGGGGGAAGCTCGCGCAACTCGGAGGCAAGCGGGGCGAGAGGAACGACGTCGAGGGTCTCACGGATGATCAGCTCGCGGACTTCACTGTCCTGGAGGACCTCGCCCAATAAATCACGAACGTGCAGGACTTCGCAGAACCGCTCGAGAACCTGGACGAAACGGCGATGCTCGCGCTTCGCGAGATCGGCGTCGACGATGTCGTCGTATAGAAAATCCGCCCGCGTGCTCGGCGTCACAGCTAGCAGCTCGTTGCCGGGACTGTGGACGAGAACGGTGCGCAGTGCGCCGATTTCTGAGGTTACGTGGACTGGCATCGGCAACAAGTTAACGGTCAGATAGTGCGAGGAGCAGAACGCAACTCAAGCTACTGCAGCCTCTACTGAGCGCTCAATCTCCTACTCACGGGCATTGTTTCTTGCCCTCGCGACCGTCCCACCGCTACTTTGTGAACTTATTCACAAGCTCCACTTTGAAGCGGATAGCTGAATCGACGGTGAGGCGCCTCTCCCTCTACTTGAGTTTCCTCGAAGGGATCGAGCGCCAGGGTCTCAAGACTGTCTCGAGCGACGACCTCGCGCGACTCGGCGGGACGACGTCCGCGCAAGTGCGAAAGGATCTGTCGCTGTTCGGCTCCTTCGGCAAGCGTGGGCTCGGGTATTCGGTGCCGGAGCTGTCGGAGAAGCTCCGCGAAATCCTCGGACTCGGTAAGCAATGGCGCGTGTGCATCATCGGCGCCGGGAAAATCGGTGCTGCGCTAGCGCGCTACCGTGGATTCGCCGAGCGTGGGTTCAACGTCACGGCTGTATATGACAGCGATGAATCGAAAATCGGCAAACGGTGGGAGAACCTCACTGTCCGACCGATCCTGGACCTGGAAAAAGACGCGTCCAGGCAGGAGTTCGACATCGCGGTACTCGCGACACCCGCGGAGAGCACAGGCTCAGTGGTAAAGCAGATCGTGCGCGCGGGCATCAAGGCGATCCTCAATTTTGCGCCCGTTCAGCTTGCGGTGCCCGCGGATGTCACCGTGCGAAACGTCAACATGGCGATGGAGCTCGAGGGGCTTTCGTTCGCATTGAGCAACCGCGGCGACTGACGACCCCGCGTAGCTGCGCCAGAGCCCTTTCGAACAAGAAAACGTCGCTGCTAAGGCGCTGTCGTTTTATCCTCCAGCAGTATTCGGAACAGCCGCACAAAGCCTTCCGGGCTAACTACCTCCGGGCGCCCTGACGGATCGATCCCAGCGCCCTCGAGAATCTCGATAGCTGTCTCGGCCGAGATGCCGCGAATTGTGCGAAGCACTCGTTGCATCTGCTTTCTTCGCAAACTGAACGCAGCCTGGACAAAAGTCCGAAATGCCGGGAGCAGCTGTGACTCAATCAACGGACGCGCCAATGGCGTGATCCGAATTACCACGGAATCCACTTTTGGCGGCGGCTTGAATGCTCCGCGCGGGACGCTCAGCATCTGCTCTGCCCTCGCCACTACCGCAACGTTGACCGAGAGCGCGCCATACGCTTCCGTGTCCTCCGTTGCAGCGATCCTTTCGGCGACTTCGCGCTGGACGAGAAAGACCGCCCGCTTCGGAATCGGCGGCTCGAGCGCCTTGAAGAGAATCGGCGTGGTGATGTAATACGGGACATTACCGATTAGTAGAAAATCTCCCGATGGCTTCCGCTCGGACCGATCAGTACCGGCCGCCCGTTCTATGGAAATCTGGCTCACGACACCATGCAGATCCGTGTCTAGCACATCGGCCTCGACAATCTCGACATGAGGGCGCTCTCTGTACTTCTCGCGCAATTGCTCCGCCAGCGCTCGATCAATCTCGATTGCGATCAGACGGCCGCTTCGCTCGGCCAGGATCTCGGTAAGCGAGCCCCGGCCGGGCCCGATCTCGACAACGGTGTCAGCAGCGCCCGGGGCAAGAGCATCGACGATTCCTTCGAGGATCCCGCGATCCGAAAGAAAATGCTGCCCGTATTTCTTGAGCACCGGCGGATGTCGCGGGGAGTTTCGGCCGCCACCGTTCGCGCTTCCCGAACGCGCCCGCGCGCGCGGCACCGTCAGCTCCGGACGACTACGAGCGTGAGGTCGTCCCTCGCCGGAACGCTGCGCATGTGAACCTCGAGCATCTTGAACACTCTGTCGACGATGACCTTCGTATCGTTGTCGCGGTTCTCGCGAATGAGCTCCAGCACGCGTTCTTCTCCGAGCCGCTGATCGCTCGCGTTTCGTGCATCGCTGATCCCGTCCGTGAAGAGGACCAGAAGATCCTTGCTCTTCACCCACGACAATGAGGCCGCGTTGGGCGTGTCTTCAGTCATGCCGAGGGGCGGATTGACCGCGGCGAGACGAGTGCAGGTTCCTTCCTGGCTTATCACGAACGCGTGTGGATGCCCCGTATTCGAGTAAGTAAGTTTCCCCTTGTTCGGATCGACGACACCGTAAAAGAGCGAGATGTACATCTCAGTCGACTCGAGCTCCTCGCGCAACGATTGGAGAAGTGCGCCAAGCATTTGACCGGGATTGACTATGTTCTGGGCGTGAATCGCCGACGCGCTCATCGCGAGGGCCATGATGAGCGCAGCGCGATAGCCGTGTCCAGATACATCTCCGATCATCACTCCGGTCGCACCCTCGCGCAGCTTGAAGAGCTGATAGAAATCTCCCCCGACGCTTTCGGCAGGCACGACGCGCGCTGACGCCTGGGCTTCCGGTGACACGACGGCCGTGGACGGCAGAAGCTTCATCTGAAGGTCGTGAGCCAGGCTCATCTCCTGGAGCAGACGCTGCTGGTCGAGTGACGCGCTGACCAGACGTGCATTCTGAATCGCGGTTCCGATCTGAGTAGCAATCGCCATCACGAGCTTCTGATCGCCGGCCGTGAAAGGCTGCCGCGACCGACGGTCCGCGAGATTGACGACGCCGAGTGGCTGGCCTCCGGTTGGTGTCGTCCACATGATCGGCACGGAAAGCATCTCGCCGCGGCCATAGGGTGATTCCGTACCGAATGTCACACCTTTTCCGACGACGATCAGCGGATGTTGCGTTCGAAACACGCGCGCGGATACGCTCACGGGGTCATCGGCGCTGATCGGCGGAATCTGTGCCTTGGGAACACCAAGGGCGGCCACTGCCTGAAGTGTGTTGGTGCGGGCATCGTGGACGAGTATCGAAGCGACTCGCGCTCCAACCGTCTCCGAGATCTCGGTGAGTATCGTGGCCGCCGCGTCTTCGAGCGTGACGGTGCGGCCGAGTATCTCACCGATCGTGTAAAGGAGATTGATCTCCTCGTATCTCTCGGCCAGCTCCGTCGCCGCGTGCTCGACCTCGAGCGCCGCCTGCGTGAACTGCGCGACGACCGGCATGAGCAGCTTGATGTGCCTGTCTTCGGGAGAGTAAGACGGATCGCATGGGCCTACAGTCAGCCAGATCTTCTTGACCGATGGAACGCGCGTCACGATCTGCGTGCCGAAGTTCGTTGGCGCGGACTGGCCGGGCTCCTCTGGGAGGACGTCCGGCATCTGGACCTTGGGACTCGATCGAGCGATCACAGTAGGAGCCGAACGCCCATCGCTACCCCAGACAGCGGCCTCACAATGCGTTCCTTCGCGAAACGCCATGAGAACCGCCTCGAGCTCTTTCACTCTCTGTGCAACGTCAGTCGAACGACGTTCCCCTTGTTGCGAAAGCTCTCGACGCGATCCATGAGGCGCCGCATGAGGAAAAGTCCCCTGCCCTCTTCCTTGGTGAGGTTGTCGTCCGTCGTGCAATCGACGGTGCACTCATCGAGATCGAACCCCGGGCCCTCGTCCACTACTTCAAAAACGAGGTCGGTGTCGCTCACTATGGCGCGGATGCGAACCTGCTGTCCGCCGCTCGAGTTGTTCCCTCTCAGAATTGCGTTCGAGAGCGCTTCCGACAGCGCGACGGGAACGTTGAGCGAGCACTTTGTGGGGGAGAGCTTGAGCTCGCGGCAACGCTGCGTCGCGAGCTCCACTACACCTTCTATGTACTCGACGTCGCTCGGGATCTGCAGATCGAACGCGACGCGTGGTTCGGCCATTAAAAGCTCTCTAGAGCGCGCTCCCGGGTGTCCGATATCTGGAACA
>JBOHTC010000159.1:0-2012 GCA_050733495.1 Gemmatimonadaceae bacterium
CAGTAGCCGTGGACGTCGAGGAGCACGATCCAGGCGACCTCCTGGTCCTCCTTCGCGGCCTCGTCGCCGAGAAGCCGATACACGTCGGCGGCGTTGCGAATCGGACCGAACGCCCGTCCTCGCCGCATCACCTCGGCGTAGCGTTCGGGATCGCGCACCACGCGCACCCACGGGACGGCGGAGCGAGGCATGGATGGACCAGCCTACTCCCCGGTCGGATCGCGCGCTACGCTCGCTCCAGCACCCATGCCGAAGGTCACCGTGAAGGTCCCGGTTTCGGTCGAACTCACCGACGAGCAGCTCGAGGCGGCGGAGACCGTGAATGACCTCGTCGGTGTGGTCGTGAAAACGAGCCGCAGCCCCGAAGTGCGAGAGGTTGCCAAGCGCGTCGTGGACGTCGTGAAGCGCCTCCGTGGACGGCGTCTCCGAAGAGGGTAATTCTTGGGGAGGGGGGGGTAGGGGGGGGAGGGGGTCGCGGTCCCGGCGGCTTGACGCTCGAGTCCCCTGATACCTATGGTCTGTGGGTGACGGACGTCGCGATCCGCGCGGTATCGGGACCTCTGCCGACCACAGGGTCCTGGGGGTGGCTCGGTAGCTTTGCCATTTGGCTGCGGGCCGCGGTCCGGTCGCCAACGGAGCACGAGCTCGTCGACGTGATCGAGCGCGCCGCCGAGCAGTTCGGAGCACCCGTTCTCGAAGCCAAGGACGGCCAGGACCTCGACGCGCGCATCGACGCGGCTGTCGAGCATCCGAACCTGCTGCGATTTAACGTCGCGATCTCGAAGTTGCTGACCTTCGATGCTGTGGCACGCGTCGCGAGGGAGAGGCCGACAGGACCCGCTCCGGGTTTCGTGGAAGCGTTGGGCGCGGGCCCAGCACTGGTGCTGTCGCGGGCGCATGAACTCGAAGCCGCGACCGCGTCGGCGATCGCGCAGCTACTGATGCAGCTTGGTCCCCGTGCCGTAGATGCGGTGCGTGAACTGGAAGATCGAGAGCTCCACATCCTCTACGAGTCGTCGGTTCCGTCGAAAGTGCAGCAGGCGCTCTTCGACGGCCTACGGTCCGTGGTTGCATCGCTGGCACTCGCGCATGCCGTCGTCCGCAGGTTCAAGGGCGTTGAGCTGGAGCGATGGTTGGCGCAGCGACTCGTCGAGATCTACCAGGAAGGCCTCTTCGAGTACTTGCGGCTGCTGGCCAGCATGCCGGGCATCATCGTCTCCCCTCGGATCGTGCCTCCAGCCAAGAGGTTCAATGTCCAGCAGCTCTGCGCCGAGCACGAGCGAGCGTTGCGGGCGATCGATTCGTCAGTCGTCGACGGAGGGGAGCTATTTCTCTCGGACGTGACCGACGACGATGCATGAAGGTGCCGTCGTTCGCGTACGCGGTGGAACGAAGGAAGGTCGACCCGGCGTCGTGCTTCGCGTCTTCCGCAACGACGACAACACTCTCATGGTCTTTGTCCCCTGGGGAACGGGCACGCCACGCGACGAACCCCAGGTCGTGATCCAACCGAGAACCGCCGCAGGCACGGCGCTAGGGATCTACAAGACGACCTACTTCCGCCGCGCGAACGTGACCGTGTGCGCCGCGGACAAGGTCGAGCTCTACGGCGTGAATTGTCCGCCGCGCGAGATGATCGCGCTCAAAGCTCTCTTTGGACTCTGATGCCAAGGGAAGGCTCTATGGTCAGCCGCTACGAGAGGCTGCTCGCCACACTACGACTCGATTTCGACGAGCATCTCGACGAACTCGATCGGTGCTGGTGGGCCATGACGAGGGCCGAGCAAGAAGAAGTGGAGGGGCGACTCGGCCCAGGCCATGCACCCCCAAGAATGCTAGAGATGAGCAGCAAGGAAGGACAAGTCCAAGTGCCGGAAGCCGACCGCGTGTATACCGCCTGGGTGATCCTCTCGCCCGCGCAGGATGTCCCGGGAACGTGGGTCGCTCATGCGCTCGACTTCGATGTGGTCACGCAAGGAAGCTCGGCAGAGGACGCGGTGCAGATGGGATTC
>JBOHTC010000160.1:0-3865 GCA_050733495.1 Gemmatimonadaceae bacterium
AGCTAGCACTGACCAAACCAAGACCCGAGATTGACCATGCAACGGCCGAACGCGTGGTTGTTGCCTGGACCCGGCGGATCGAGCACGATGGCGGTGTTCAGTATGCCCGTTTGCGGGTCAGCGGCGGTGAGATAGGTGATCGTCGAGCCGACCTTGATCGCTTGGACGTTGGATTTCTTGATCGTACAGGTCTGGTTGGCCCCGCCCAAGTATCCTGTGCAATCCTTTTCCACGTGAAGAGCTCCGCTCCGCTCCGCGGACGCAGCCGCTCCCACTGTGGCGTCACGAGCGCCGGCTGGGGCGGAAATCGGGTCGAGAACATCACTGCCTCGGCACCCAACAGCCCCGAGCAACGCCAGCAGAGGAAAAGCAATTCGGTACGTCATTCTGCGCCTCCATTTCGAGTTAGGTTCGACGGCCCGAAACGCACTCGCGCTTGACCTGGCCGACACTGCTGCCCATGATAGGCGGGCCCGCTCAACCGAACCTCACAGAAAACTCACAAAGCTCGCTCAGAGGGAAAATGGTGGTCCTCGAGCTACTGGGAACGCTCTCCCTGCGGAACGAGACTCCCCCAGTCCCGGTGACCGCGCAACAAAAAAGGTCGTTGAGCCTGCTCGCAATTCTCGCCTTGGCCGGCAGGCAAGGATTTCCACGCGACCGCATCGAGGCCTACCTCTGGCCCGAAAGCTCGGCTACGCTGGCGCGCCATTCGCTCGACCAAACGGTGTACGCAATCCGACACGCTCTCGGAAGCGATTTCATACTCTCCACCGGGCGAGAGCTCCGGCTCAACCCTGACCTGGTCCAGGTCGATGCCTGGGAGTTCGAGGAAGCGATTCGCGCCCGTCAGTGGGCAGCGGCGGTCGACCGCTACAAAGGGACGCTTCTCGAGGGGTTTCACTTCACCGATAGTCGCGAGTTCGAGTCGTGGATAGACAGCGAGCGTGCTCGACTTCGACGCGAGTATCAAACTGCAGTCGAATTTCTTGCGCAGGCCGCAGCCGAGGCAGGCGACCATTCGCGGAGCGTGACCTGGTGGCGCAGGCTCGCCAATTCCGATCCACTTTCAGCTGGCGCGACGAAGAAGCTGATGCGAGCGCTCTCCGCCGCCGGCGACCGCGCAGGCGCTGTTAAACACGCTCGCCTTTACCAGGAGCTCGTACGACAAGAGCTCGACATCGAGCCTGATTCCGAGATTGAAAGTCTCGCCGCGTCTTTCAGTCGTCACCCGATCGGAGAAACCGCCGCCGAGTCTTCCGCGGTAAGAAAAGCGGCGCCGGACCAATCCGGTTCTGCGGGCGAGTCGGTCAAAGCTTCGACCGATCTACCGGTCACGCCGCCCGTCGCCGGATCGACTTCGGAAAGCAAAAAGATCAGGCGTCGCGAGAGGATGGCGCTGTACGCCGTCATCCCAATCGCAATTTTGGTGTCCGGTGGCGCAATCTGGGGTTGGATGCGGCCTTCGTCGTCGAAGTCGGTTGTGCGGTACACGTTGGTAATGGATTCAACGGAGGCGATCGCGAGAGGCTCGTCCTGGTCGGGGCGCATCGCACTCTCGCCTGATGGTTTGCGGCTCGCGTACATCGGCGGCCCGAGGTCGCAGCTGCTCATTCGCTCGCGAGATCAGCTGCACGCTATCGCGATACCCGGCACCGAAGGGGTCACCAACCCGTTTTTCTCTCCTGACGGTAAGCACGTCGGCTTTCTCGAGGGCGGAGTTCGAATCGTGCCGAGCGACGGCGGTCCATCGATCAGGCTTACGCACGGTGATCCAGCGATCATAGCCAGCGACACGCTGACCGGGTTGGCGGGCGCGTCGTGGGGCGTCGACGGAATGATCTACGTAGCCAACATCGGCAGCGCGGGTCTCGTTCGCGTGGAGGCGAAACCAGGCGCCATCCCTGAACGGTTTACCACTCTGGATACCGCGAACAGTGAATTCGGTCACACGTGGCCCGATGTGCTGCCGAATGGCAAAGGGGTGCTTTTCACGGTCACCTACAGCGGGAAAAAAGGCGTCAAGGACCGTTATTCGTACGCCATAGCTGTCGCCGAAATTCCGTCGGGCAAACACCGGGTGATCATTCAGGACGCGACCTACGCGCGGTACGCGGCGTCCGGCGATCTGGTATACGTGACTGATGACAAGAGATTGATGGCCGTGTCGTTCGATCAGAATTCGATGACAGTCACGGGTGAACCGATCGCCCTCACCGAAGGCATTCGCGCCGGGCTGGGCGGCTCGACGGATCTGGCGATTTCAGCGACCGGCACATTGGTCTATTCGACCGGTGCTGAAACTGGAAAGCAGGAGCTGGTGTGGGTAACCCGCCAAGGCAAAGCAGACGCGATCGACCCCGAATGGTCGGGCGAATTTCTCGGTTTCCCGGCGCTCTCACCGGACGGGAAGCGGCTCGCAGTGACCCGGACCCCCAACACCGAGCCGTTGAAGATCTGGATCAAGCGGCTGGATCGGGGGACGAGCATCCGATTGGCTGGTGACGGAAATGAAAACTTTCAGCCGGCGTGGTCACCGGCTGGTAGATCGGTGACGTTCACGTCGGACCCAACGAAGGGCTACAGTTATTTAGTGACCGAGCCCGCTGATGGCGGCGCACCGGGCGTAGCGCAGCTTCGCCGAAGGGGGAACTTGTTCAATGCAGGATGGTCACCGGACGGGAAGTGGCTGATCTTCTCGACTGATGTCGGGGAGGCGGGCTTGGGCGACATACTGGCGATGCGGCCGGCAGTGGATACGGCCCCGATCCCAGTGGTGGCAACGCCATTCACGGAAACATCGCCAATCATTTCACCGAACGGTCGATGGTTGGCGTACGTCTCGAATGAGGGCGGAAAGGACGATATCTACGTGGTCCCTTTTCCGAATACGCGTGGAGGGAAGTGGCCGATTTCGACGGACGGTGGAACGGAGCCGGTCTGGTCCCATCGCGGGACAGAGTTGTTTTATCGCGACGCGTCGGGCAATCTCGTGGCCGTGCGCGTGAATGCCGATCGGACGTTCTCGGTCGGGCGCTCGACGACACTCTTTCCCGCCGCCGGATACGAGTCTCATCGATTCACTCCGCAGTATGCCGTGTCCCTGGATGATAAGCGGTTCCTGATGATTCGGCCGCTGGAGACGAAGTCGCCCGACGACATCATTGTCGTCGAGAACTGGTTCGAGGAGCTAAAGACCGCGGCGTCAGGATCGGCTCGCAGTATCCAGCACCGATAGACCATTATGTGATCGCGCGTTTTGTGAGCGGACTACTGCAACGGAACGGGTGCGAGGTGTGAGCAAAAACGGTGTGAGTGACGGGTCACTGCGGTGATGACGGGTCGGGTGGTGTCCGCGCTTAAGCGCGAAGAGAACGGTCTCGGTGTAGTGAACCCGCAACTCGCCACGGTGTTGCTCACACCCGGCACCCGTTCAGTTGCAGTTAAAGAGGCAGGTTAAAGACGTGGTAGTGTGCTGCGAGGGAGATAAGAGTAGGCAGCGAGGACTTTGCCCTTGCGATATGTGACTTCTGGGTAGGCCTCTTTCATGACTCGACGGGATACGCGGTAATTACTATCAACAGTTGCGCTCCTGAATCAGGTTCCACAATCACTTCCCAGAGATTGCGACCATGCTTCGGTTGCTATGACCCATCGATTACGCCCCGTGCGTTGGTGAGACATAGGTTGCGCTAAGCAGACATCCAATCCACCGCGAGCTGTCACAATTGGACGCGCAGCCGTGTCATCTTTCTGTGAGTCCAATGCAAAATCGCACCGCGATCTTCAACTCGGCCAAGCCGATACTCTTCTCCATCGCCTACAGGATGCTGGGCAGTGTGATGGACGCTGAAGACCTGGTCCA
>JBOHTC010000161.1:0-2107 GCA_050733495.1 Gemmatimonadaceae bacterium
CGGTGCTCGCATCGATCGGTTCAAGCTGACCGCAAAACCGTTCGTTCGTGCGACGCTGCTCCAGGATCCGGCGATCGGCGCTGCGGTCGCGGAGCACTCCGCCGAAACGCCGCTCTCTGAGGCGGCGACCTGGAAGCTCGTCGAGAGTTACATCGACGAGATCGTCCCATTCTTCAACATCCTCACGTATTACAAGGTCGGCCTCGTCGTCAGTAGGTTGCTGCTGAATTTCTTTTACAAGGTTTCGGCGGAATACGCCGGCCGGACTCCCCACGCGTCCCTCCAGCGAGACGCGATCGTCATCTACCTCATGAATCACCGGTCGAACGCGGACTACGTCCTCGTCGGATACGTGCTCTCTGGTCAGGTCGCGATCTCGTACGCGGTGGGCGAATGGGCCCGAACCTTTCCACTCGAGTACATCTTCAAGTCGTTCGGCGCGTACTTCATCAGGCGAAAATTTCGGGAGAAGCTTTACCAGACGGTTCTCGAGCGCTACGTCCAGCTCATAACGAGAAACGGAGTAACTCAGGGGATTTTTCTTGAAGGCGGTCTGAGCCGCGACGGGCGTCTCGGAAAGGCGAAGATAGGACTACTCGACTATCTGATCGGCGTCGCGCGTGATCCGTCGATGCGGCGCCGACTCTACATCGTTCCCGTCGCCATCAACTATGATCGCGTCCTCGAGGACCGCTCTCTCATTCGCGAGCTCGACGCGCGCGAGGGTCGCATGCGTCCACCTCGCTACGTCCAACTCGCGGAAGTTTTCCGGTACGCGTCGTGGAACTCGGCCCGCATCGTGGCGCGACGGTGGAAGCGTTACGGCCGAGCGGCTGCCGTAATCGGAGAGCCAGTTCCCGTCGGGCCGTGGCTCGATGCGCAGGACCGCGAAACCGGCGGACTGTTCGGACTCGAACGGCATGAGCGATTGCAGCGAATTCAACTGCTCGCGGATGCCGCGATGGAGCGAATCGGCGCGATCATTCCGGTAACGCCAGTGACACTGGCCTGCGCCGCGCTCCAGAGTTTCGACGCAGACTTCGTGAGCCACTCTCTGCTTCTCGCGCGCATGACCGAGATGCGCGACGTGCTCGAGGAGCTGAACGCGCGCGTGATCCACCGCGAGGGACCGATCCAGGAAGTCTTCGATCGCGCATGGCGCATGCTGCGGATGCGCCGAATACTGGTGAAGGTTGGCAGCGGTTACGCGATTCTCACCGGCAATCGACCGCTAATCAGTTATTACGCGAACAGCATTGCGCACCTTCTCGGTCCGTTCAGCGAAGGGATTCGCGCGCGTGACCGTCTACCCGCCATGACGGCAGAGCTCGACGGGTTTTCAAGCCGCGAATAAGCATCATCGTAGCGGCGGCTACCAGACCCCGACGCTCGAATGGCTCAGGCTGCTCTCGATCGTAAACCGGACGGCTGAATTTCCGCGCAGTGATATCGCTTGCGAGAGGAAGCTGTCGGTGCCGCCGATCCTGCGCGCCGCCAGTCGGATCACGCCCATTTGTCCGCGGAGTTTTTCGGGAATTTCCAGCGACACGTCGTGGGCGGCGGAGATCTGTGCGAACCGCGTCTCGATTCCATCGTGGATGATGTAGAGATTCACGTCGGCCCAATTGTGGTTCTCTACTTCGAGCGTCACGACGTCGCTCGAGACGGTCGGTGCCGCGAGCTCGTTAGAGTGCGCTCGGCCGGCGCAGGCGGAAGCGAGGAATGCAAAAGACAAGTACGAGACGGCAACAGTCCTGGTGACCACCATGCGTCCTCCCGCTCAAGCGTCGTGGCGCCATGTCGCGGCCGATTGGAATGTGGTGCACGGAGCACGCCGCGTCGAGGGCGCCCGAGGCGAGTGGCTGTTATGCGGCCGGGAGTGTCGTAGACGCGTGCGTGCTGGTACAGTTACATGATCTTTTCAATCAAACAGGAAGGGTGACATCCGCGTAATTAGGGTGACATTTCTATCCGTGCTTGACACGGACGAATGGCGCGAGTGTTGAACACCGTTGATAATGTCACCCAGAGGCGCCAGTAGAACTGTCACCCTCTAGACTGTTCCTCCTCTCGTGGGAGGAGCCGGATGGAGAGGACAGAGATGAGC
>JBOHTC010000162.1:0-1908 GCA_050733495.1 Gemmatimonadaceae bacterium
CGGTTGGACACCTCAAAGAGGACAGCGCCATTTCCTTTGTCCACGTCTTTCGGTTTCAGGAGATACAAGTCGGCGGAGAATTGGACTTCTCCTTTTGCGTTGCGCGGGGCTTTGTCCACATCGACGATCTGGCGGTTGTGCAGGTTCGCGGGATCCACGGCGAAATACACGCGGGCAACGATTTTTTCGTAGGCGCCGGCTAATCCGAATGCGCGGCCATTCTGAAGGGTGGAGCGGGAAATAATTTCGACGCGGGTGACGCGCGCATCCGCGGCGGAGGAGAAGAAGAGGAGCGCGAAAATCGAAGCAAGCGAAACGAAACGAGCGGACAGACGACCCATGGAGCGCCTCCAAAGAGAGCACAGCTTACAACATTGTTCGAGAAAACCAACGCTTGCAGAGGAGATTTCCGGTGACGGAGTGAGAACGAATTTCAGAACAGCGACGGCGAGCACTGCAACGGCGATGAGCGAACAGAATCAAGCCAGGGTCAGGAAGAATGTCAAAGCTCGATAGAAATGTCCCCTTAATAGGGCCTCAGAGAGGAGGCCAGATTGTGGCGGACAGGGATGAGCGAGAGGGAGTTAGATCGGGCGGGGGTGTTGGCACGGGTGGCCGGTAAGCAGCTGCGGGTGGTGGACGCGGCGGTGCTGATGCGGGTGAGCTACCGGCAGGCGCAGCGGTTGTGGAAGCGGTATCGAGAGCGAGGAGCGGCCGGACTGAAACATGGGAATGCGGGGCAACGCTCGAATCGTGCGCATGCGGAGAAGTTCCGGCGCGCGGTGCTGCATACGGTGCGGCGCAAGTATGGGGGCGGAGTAGGGGAGCGGTTTGGACCGACGCTGGCGGCGGAGCACTTGCAATCGGAAGACGAGTTGCGAGTGGACAGCGAGACGCTGCGGCGGTGGATGCTGGCGGAAGGATTGTGGAGCCGGGAGCGGAAGAGGCGGAAGCATCGGCAGCGGCGGGAGCGCAAGGAGCATTTCGGCGAGATGGTGCAGTTGGACGGCAGCTTTCACCGTTGGCTGGAAGAGCGCGGGCCGGAAGGATGCTTGATCGACATGGTCGACGATGCGACGAGCAGGACCTGGGCGCAGCTGGGCGAACAGGAAACGATCTGGGCGGTGGCGGACGGGTTGCGCGCGTGGATCGAGCGCTATGGAGTGCCGCTGTCGTTGTACGTGGACTGGAAGAATCTGTACAAGCGAGCGGCGACGCCGAAGGAGCGATTGCGCGGGGAAGAGCCGATGACGCAGTTTGGGCGGATGTGTGCGAAGTTGGGGATCGAGGTAATTGCGGCCAGTTCGCCGCAAGCGAAAGGGCGAGTGGAGCGGCAGCACGGGACGCATCAGGACCGGCTGGTGAAGAAGCTGCGGCGGAAGCAGATCGTCAGTCAGGAAGGGGCGAATGTGTACCTGCGGGAGGAATATCTGCCGGAGCACAACGAGCGGTTTGCGCGGGAGGCGGCGAAGAAGGAGGACGATCACCGGCGGACGCCGCGGCGGGAGGAGTTGGACCGGATATTCCGGTTGGAGAGCGAGCGGACGGTCGGGAACGACGGAGTGGTGCGGTACCAGGGGCATTTTTACCAACTGGCAGGGGCGAGCCGGGAGTATGCGTTGGCCCAGAGGAAAGTGCTGGTGTGGGAAAGCCAGCACGGAAGGATGGGCATCGAGTATCGCGGTCGGGAGATGCGGTTTCAGGAGATCGCCGCAGCGGTGCAGCCGAGCCTGGTGGAAGCAAAAAGCAGCGAGCTACAACGGAAAGCGATGGCCGCTAGGGTGAGGAGGAAAGCCGCCGCGAATCATCCGTGGAAGCGAGCGGCGCGAGAGGGCGCGGAGCGAAAGGCGCGGAAGCAGGCGGCGGCGCGGGCGTCGTTGGCCTGGTCCTGCGCTTCGCCCTAAACGC
>JBOHTC010000163.1:0-2158 GCA_050733495.1 Gemmatimonadaceae bacterium
CTTGGCGGCCATGTCGAGCGTTGCGAAGACTGCGCACACACCCGCATCGCATATAACTCCTGCCTTATGGGCAGATTCAGTAATGGGGAGCTGGCGGCGACTTGATCGCGCTCTCATGTCCGCCGCCGCCAATCCGGCTCACCATTACGAAGGGCGCCTGAGGAGCGCGATCAGCCTGTCGGATGGCTGGAACGCGCCACGCCGCAGATGCGGTGGAACGATCGATTCCATAGCGTCGAGCTTCTCTGTCGGGTCGCCACGCGTGTAGATTTCAGTGGTCGTCAGAGTGGCATGCCCCAACCACAGCGACACCTTCCGGATGTCCTGCGTTGCCTGCAGGATGATCATCGCGCATGTGTGCCTGAGCACGTGGTGTAAAAACGCTCCGAACCTTGGCTCTGACGCAATCTCGATGATGATCTGTCCGAGCTAGTCTAGGCCGCACCGATCAACCTTGCTTGCAGAAGGTCGATTTTTGCTCGGCCGTACATCTGGCGCTTCACCAACTTGAGTTTGGTGATCTGCCCCTCAGTCTGGCCATTCGACCATGGCTGGGTGATGGCGGCACGGACTGCGTCTTTGTCCTTCGTGATGCCGCTCGCAAACGACGCGATGAGACTTGCGCTGGCGCTGGCGATCCACGGATCGAGATCGGCGATGAGCTTCTGGCGCAGCATTGCCTGGAACCTTTCGACAAGTCTGCGGGCTTCGACGAGTGTGGGGACTTGTCCCTCGATCGCGGCAATGGTCACGGTATCAGCCTTGCTGAGATTGTCGCGCGCCGTGGTCATCAATCGGGAGATCGTCCTCGCAGAAGGCACTTTTTGCAGTTGCTGGTCGGTCGCCTTCTCGGCCCGTCGTCGTCGTGTCGTCCACTCGCTGACCACACGCAAGGAGCCCTGGAAGCCCTGCACTTGCAGGCGACGCCAGAGCTCTGCGCCGTTGCGGCATCCCTCAGTCCATTGCGCGTCCAGGAAGGGCAAATGGACGTCGAGTGTGCTCTGCCGAGTTCGAAAGACATCCGTACTCTCGCCGCGGCTGACCTGACGAACCAGTTTGCGGCTGTGCCCCGTCCGACGGACGATCTCCTTAAGCGGCACCGCGTCTCTGACGAGCGCCATGATAGCGGCAGTGGTGTCCTTGCGTCGGAGATACCCCTCGTATTGCAGCCGTTCCGCACGAGTGAGCAGTTCCGGATTGATCGTCGTTGCACCGATTGCGGCGCGGATCACGCGCATGGAGCGGCGCACCGCATCGAGAAAGGCCGAACTCGCATTTTCCATCAAGTGCCAGCGATCGGCGACCTGGATGGCACCGGGCAGCGCTTTTGTGGCGGCCTCGCCGTAACCACCTCCACGGTCACGCGATACGACCCGGATCTCTGGACGGCTGGAAAGCCAGGCTCGCACCGTTGCGACCTCACGATCCGGAAGCAGCGCCACGATCCGCCGTCGCTCCAGATCGCACACGATTGTTCCGTAACGGTGGTTCTTCCGGAAAGCCCAGTCGTCAATGCCGGCAACGACCAGAGGAGCGGTCCGTGGACGGGTTCGTCGGCGAACAACCCGCAGCAGAGTGTCGTTGCTCACGGGCAGCATCAACCGCTTGGCGAAGCTCGCCGCTGGCCTGCCGCCGAGCACAAGTCCCAAATGGTGGACGATATAATCCAGCCGTGCCGTCCGGCGCGACCGAGTTGGCAGAACATCATCGCCGAACCGCTCGGCGAAAATGCGCCGTCGGCAATGTGGCACCTCACACACGAACCGGCGCGAGATCACCCGGAGGTTTATTTGCTTGCCGGCGCACGGCAAATCCGCAACCTGGCGGGTGTATCGACTATGGATCCGGCGCGATGTCGTCCCGCACAAGGGGCACTCGGCCACGACTGCTTCGGATCTGACCACCAGAATAATCGAGTCAACTGAATCACTTACCGTCTCACCCACCAACCCACGCGGCACAAGCGAAGATATTCGGATGCCGGTTATCATGGTGCTGATTCCCCCGTTGGAGAACCGCAAACTCGCCAGCGAATATCATCGGATGTGAGTCAGAGCCTATTATGGACCCGAGCCACGTCGGAACCTGCCCGACGTGCAACGTCCGACCTCGGTCGCGCCGGCGCCGGACGGCACCGTTCTCAACTGATGTCCACAAG
>JBOHTC010000164.1:0-2473 GCA_050733495.1 Gemmatimonadaceae bacterium
GCGCAACGTAGTGCACCGGCGCCCCGTTGAATTGGTTATCCGCGGCCGCGGCTGCGTCCTCGTAGGTGTCGAAGTACCCATATCCATTGCGAATACCCATGTAGACCGCGTATTTGCCTGATTGCGCGTACTCGGGCCGCAGCGACCAATTTTCGAGCCCTTGGGATCGGTAGTAGTCGTCCAGGTAGGCGTTCGTATTCGAGCCGGAGTCTGCGATGTAATCCCATCCGGTCTCTCCAGCGTTCATCACGTACCGATCGCTGCCCTCCCCACCGTCCATTTCATCGTCGCCATTGCCGCCGACGAGAACATCGTCTCCGGGGCCCGCGTCGATATAGTCATCGCCCTCGTATCCGGACAAGAGCTCGTTGTCGGCGGTGCCGAATAGCGAGTCGCTGTCCGACGTGCCCTCCACGGGTATCGCCGGTCCTGGCGAAGGAGCGAGTGCCAGCATCTCCGACATCGAAAGGACTGTGCCGTCAGCAAACCTGAATTGCTCGACACCGCTTCCAATCGGGTCATCGACCCGTGGCATGGCGACACTTACGGCGCTATTTGCGCCCCAGCTCAGCACCAAAGCGGCGTGCGGCACCGGGTCGCCCGAAACGGGGTCCGCGACGTCGATGATGTCCCAGCTCAACGCAATGTCCTGGAGCGACACGCCTTCGCCAAAGCTCACCGCGTCCTGCTCGATCAGTCCGGCGTCGTAGAATGGTTGCAGCGACTGATAGTCGTTGGCCCTCAGCGAATTGAGCGGCTCGAGGTGAAGTATGTCTTCGGGCACGTACGGTTGTCCGACTTCAGCCAGATCCGCGCGAGCGTCATCCAGCCAATAGTAGAAGAGCACTGCCTCTTCTTCGCTCGGCTTCAATCTCGGCAGTGCTTGCGACTCGTACCCGGGATACTTTTGTGGATTCCAATACAGATCGCTGAGCGATGCCCCGGTATCGCCCACCACGGCCCACAGGCTCGCGCCCTCTTCACCTGGGACCTCCACGATGCCGGTCAAGGCGAAGTACAAGTCCTCGAGGTCCCCAACACTGACGCCGGCCACGTCCTGAACCGTGTCCGTCCCGACGTCGCCAGGATTGAAGAAGAATGTCGTGGCGCCTTCTGCACCCGTCAGAACATCATCGCCGCTCCCTCCATCCATGAAGGCACCACCTGAGAGGGTGTCATCGCCCGCACCTCCGTACTGGATTGCTCCACCGTCGAGCGTGTCCGCACCGTTTCCTCCATAGACGAGTGCACCGCCATAGATGACGTCGTCGCCTTCGTTCCCATAGACAAAATCGTTCGGCCCTGCGTAGACAGTATCGTCGCCCTCTCCCGCGTCGATCAGCGCCACATGGCCCGCGTCCACGCCCGCGGCGCCGTAGATGACGTTGTCGCTCGGCCCGCCCGTGATGTCCTCCACGGTGCGGATCTCGTCGATCTCCTCGATGTTGAGCGTCGCCGCGTAGCCGGCGCCGCCGCCGAGCGTGAGCGTGATGGGCGCCCAGCCCTGCGTCGAGTGGCTCTCGATGACGTTGAATGAGTTGAAGCCAGTCTGATTCGTAGCTGTGCTGGACTCGCTCTGGTAGCCGTAGCCGGGAATCACTTTCCCTGCAGTTACCCCGTAGCTCAAGTTCTGCGAGCTTGATTGCGACTGGCTATGCGCGGTGATGGTCGCGTCGTCCGACTCCTGGCTCGTCGCGAGCACGTCGATACTGTGATGCACGAGCGGCGCGGGGATAAAGGAGCTTCCCTCGCGGACGCCGTAGTAATCGACAAAAAATGAGGTGACCCGCGGCAAGAGATCCGTGTACGGCGCGATGCCTCCACCACCCAGGTAGTGGAAGGTGGTCTGGGTCCAGGCGTCGTAGACGTAGGCGTGCGTGGGCAGGACCGGGGACACGGTTTCCGTCGCCCAGGCCGCGAGCATCGCCTGCCTGAAGTCCTCGCGCGCGCCGAGTGCCACGTCGTCAGCGTAGGGGTCCGGTCGGTCGATCAGGTCCTGCATGGCGGTCACCGCGCCGCCGTACTCCGCGATCTGCCAGTCCTGCGCCGCGCCGGGGGCGAAGTAGTCCTGGATGAGGACGCCCTCGCTCGTGCCGCGGATGTCCACCGCGAGGTCGTCACCGACCTGGCGGGCTTTCAGCGTATTGAGGCTCAATCCTTCGGCGAGCGCGAGCGTGCCGGTCTCGCCTGAGGGCGAGTCGTCGACGAGCGTGTCCCGGCCCATGCCGAGGTACATCGCATATCTGTCCGCGCCCGCGCCGCCGGCAATGGTGTCGTTGCCCGGGGTGCCCGTGAGCGTATCGTCTCCCGCCGTGCCTTCGATCGGGGCGATGGGGAGTGCGTCGAGAGCGGCCTTGTCGACGAAGGAGCCGTCGTTGAATTCAATCCGCTCGATCGCCTGCGCCGCGCCCGTGTACTGGCCGACGACGGTGATCGCGTCGGTGGCGCCGTAGCGGATGGTGAGGTCGCCGTT
>JBOHTC010000165.1:0-1667 GCA_050733495.1 Gemmatimonadaceae bacterium
GGCGCTCCTCGCCGTAGCTCACGAGGTCGAAGCGATCTGCCGCAATGCCGTGGTCAACGAGGTACCGCTTGGCGCTTGCCGCACGGCGCTGGCCGAGGGCCAGGTTGTACTCGTCGGAGCCGCGTTCGTCTGCGTTACCCTCGATACGTATTCTCATACCGGAGTTCGCCTGCAGCCATGGAACCTTGCGATCGAGTGTAGCAGCCGCGTCTGACCTGATCGTCGACTTGTCGAAGTCGAAGTAGATCGGGGCGGTGATCACAGTGGTGTCGATTGCAACCGGCGGCGCAACGCAGTTCACATCAGCCGCGGTAATGTTCGGATTGTACTGGCACATTGCCGGCGGCGGCGGTGGTGGTGGTGGCGGCGGCGGCGCAACGCAATTCGGGCTCGAAGCAGGAATGCTCTCGAGGCCGGCATACGTACACATAACCTCCGGACGTGCTCCACCAAGCAGGAAGCTCAGACCGCCGCGAACGTGGAAGTTGAGGTTGGCGCTCGGCGAGTGATTCGGCATGTAGTCAACTACGCCATCGATCCGGATAGCTGTCCGGTTAGCCACGCCAAGACGAATTCCCGCCAGGCCACTCGCACCATAGTTATAGGTGTAAGTGTCGTTTAGGACTCCGCCCTTGAACTTGTAGCTTGTACGAGTGCCGCCGGCGCCGATAATGAACTGGCTCTGCCTGCCGAACAGATTACCGATTGGGAAGTTGTAATTCAGGCGCGCGGCAAACGCGTGAGCGTTGACATCGGTAGGTCTAGTCGCAGCGCTAAGACCGCCAGCGCCAACAGCTGCGCGGTTGGTCTGGGGCGAATAGTAGCCATCACCCTCGATCTCCCAGCGTGGATCACTGAGGAAGACGCCGAGGCGCCCACCGTATCCAATGCCGTTTTTCGGAACCGCACCGGGGAGTCCAGCGTTGTCATCGAAATGACTCCACTGAACGAAGCCGCCGAGCTCCACTGTGCCCGGAAGTGGCGCATCAAGTTCATCCCACCAGGTGTAGGGCGCGTACATGATCGGATTGCCGGTCGCGCCGCCACCAAAAAGGTTGCGAAGATCTGGAGAGATCTGCAGACCTGCCTGCGCGCCGAAATCGAACTTGCCGCCATTCGACGGGAAGTAGTTCACAAGTCCGTCGACGCGGAGCGAAACGCCGCCGAAGCCGAGGTTGAATCCGGCGAGCCCGTCCGCCCCAAACTGGTAGGTCGCGCCACCGATGTTCTCAGCGCCGCGGAAATTCTCTAGCACGCCGCCTGCGCCAATGTGTATGGACGGTACGTTACCCAATGGGAAGCTGTAAACGAGCCGCGCGGTGATAGCACTCTCTTTCACATCGCCGCCAGGCACGCCAAGTCCCTTCCAATCCGGACCGGTTGCAGCCTTTGCCGGCGTGTAAATTCCATCCGCCTCAACGTTCCAGTTCGGTGCGATAAACGCTCCGACGCGGCCACCGTATCCGATCGAGTTGCCGAATCCGGTGTCCATTCCCCAATTGCTGTCGAAGCGCGTCCACTGCCCGAAGGCGCCTACCAACAACGTACCGGGCGACTGAGCCGCCGCCGTTCCGCCGAGGAGTAAGGCCGTCATGGCGCAGACGGTCCAACTTCTTCTCAACATGATTGTTTCCTCTCAAAGGGTGGAGATACAATGCAGCGGTTAC
>JBOHTC010000166.1:0-10886 GCA_050733495.1 Gemmatimonadaceae bacterium
GGAAGTAGCTGCGCGACGTCCAGTCGAGCAGCGTCAGCGGCGAGCGAACCAGGCCGACGATCATGTTCTTGAACATCAGGAAGGCGAAGCGGATAGATCCGATCGTCCAGCCGACGAGCGCGACAAATACGCGCATTATTCCCGTCCAGAAAAGCCAGATGCAGCGGCCCGCGTCCCACCATGTCATGAGCAGTGCGGTGAGGAAATTGCCGCGACCCGACCTGAAGGGAAGCGTGTAAAGCGAGACAGCGGTGCACCACATTCCCGCCGCGAGCATGAGCGCGGGCACGAGCAGCACGACCCAGGCGACAACACGGACTGCCGGATGTCCAGCGGTCCAGGTCGGGGTCATGGCCGCTTGCCAATGCGCCAGCCAGCTTAATGGAGAAAGAAGTGCGAGCACCGCGCTCTGCCATTGCGCGGGAAATAGTTGCGCAAACGATTCGAACATTATGTCGACCTCTAGTGAGAGGTGTGGAGCGTCCGCGTTATTGTCGCGACGTCATCGTATGACGGTAGCGCCGGTTCGAAAGGCGATTTCCGTCGTGTCTGGGAGTGTGACGAACCAAGCTCATCCGGGATACCGGCCTTCGGAACCTGTTCGCTCTGAGCCCCGGAAAGACGCGCGGAAGCGCAGATTTTAGGCTTCGAGAATCGCTTCGCCGCACACCGTAGACACCACGCCATGTCCGAGTTTTTCCAGGATCCGCCAAGGCTCGGGAATCAATACGATGAGGACACGCTCCTTCGCGGCTACCTTCGCTGGCGCGTGCCGCCAGAGATGCTCACGGACATGGAGCCCGATCTCCACCGACTCGGACACCGCGTCGCCACCGATATCCTGGCGCTTGGTGAAGCCGCCGAATCGGAGCCGCCCATTCACATACCATATGATGCCTGGGGCCGACGCGTCGACCATATAGACACCAGCGATGCGTGGCGCGAGCTGGATCACATCTCAGCGACCGAAGGAATCGTCGCGACTGCATACGAGCGCGCGCACGGCGCTTACTCACGCATCGATCAGTTCGCGCGACTGTACCTGTTCGCGCCATCGTCGGCGTTATACAGCTGCCCACTGGCGATGACTGACGGAGCCGCGCGATTTCTGGAGGTCCACGGCGATGAAAAAGTGCGACCGGTCTTTGCGCATCTGACTTCGCGCGATCCGAGAGAGTTCTGGACGTCGGGACAATGGATGACCGAGCGCACAGGTGGCTCCGATGTCGGGTCCACATCGACGATCGCACGACGCGACGCAGCGAGCGGAGAATATCAGCTTCACGGATCCAAATGGTTTACCTCCGCGACTACCTCACAGGTGGCGATGACTCTCGCGCGCATCGAAGGCGCTCCGGCGGGAACTCAGGGCCTTAGCGTGTTTCTCATCAAGCTGCGCGACGCCGATGGAATGCTTCGCGGCATTCGCGTCGACCGCCTCAAGGACAAGCTCGGCACCCGCGCGCTGCCAACCGCCGAGCTCCAGCTCGTTGGGACACCGGCGCAACTCGTTGGCGGTGCGGGTGACGGCGTGCGGAAGATCGCGACGCTGTTCAACGTAACGCGAGTGTACAATGCTGTCGCCGCGGTCGCGGGTATGCGACGCGCAATCGTGCTCGCCAGCGATTACGCGCGACGAAGGCGCGCTTTCGGGAAGCTGCTGATCGAGCATCCTCTGCATCTCGAGACGCTCGCGTCGATGCATCTCGAGCACCGAGCCTGTTTCCTGCTCGCTTTCCGCGTCGTCGAGCTCCTCGGCAAGGAAGAATGCGGCGAAGCCAACGACGCCGAGCTCAAGCTTCTGCGACTGTTGATTCCTGTCGCCAAGCTCTATACAGCGAAGCAGGCGATAGCGGTCGCGAGCGAAGCGATCGAAGCGTTCGGCGGCGAAGGCTACATCGAGGACAGCGGGATTCCAAAATTGCTGCGCGACGCGCAGGTACTCTCGATCTGGGAGGGCAGCACCAACATCCTGAGCCTGGACGCGCTGCGCGCGATCGAGCGCACCGATGCGTTCGCGGTGTGGCAGCAGGATGTGCGCAAGCGTCTCGCTGGAATCAGAAGCGACGATCTCTCGGGCAGCGTCGAGAATCTTGTGCGCGCGATAGAGAAGACCGGACAATACACGGCGCGCGCTCAGCGAGAAGGAGGTGACTTTCAGCAGGCGGGTGCGCGTTCATTCGCCTGGTCGATCGCCCGCGTCGAGTCAGGCACGCTGCTCATCGAGTACGCGGCGGCAAATCCGGATCGTGCGGCGCTGGCAGCGGCGCGTCGCTGGTGCGCGCAAGATCTCGCTCCCCTTGTCACGGCTGACGAAGATCGCCGCGCGGATTCCGCGGCGCTCGAGAGTGAATGAGGCCTAACGGCTAGCGTACGAGAACCGCGAGATGAGTCGCGGCAACCGAGATGCTAGTTTCCCACCCCGTCAAAAAAATCCACGACTCCGGTCTCCAGCGAATACTCCGCTCCAACCACGAGCAGGCCCTGCTCCTCGATCAACTCCTCGAGTAGCTGTGAGCCGTGTCGCAGATGGTCGGCGGACGCTCGAATGTTCGCGCGCACCGCCTGCTCTACGAGCGTGCCCATGTCGCCGTCGCGATGCATCTCGAACAAGCCCTCGACCGACGGCCGCACGCGATCGACAATGGCGTGCAGGTTGTGTGATTTTCTGTCCGTCGGTCTCCTGAGCTCTTCGATCGTCGCGAGAATCGCTCCGCACTGCGAGTGGCCGAGTACTACTACGAGCCGGGTTCCAAAACGAGCAGCGGCGAACTCGACGCTGCCGACGAGCGAAGGCGCCACGATGTTGCCCGCGACTCGAATCACGAACAAATCTCCCAGGCCCTGATCGAACACGATCTCGGCCGGGACTCGTGCGTCGGAACAACCGAAGATGATCGCGAACGGCTCTTGCCTTTGCGTCAGCTCAGGCCGGCTGGTCTTGCTCAGAAGTCCGTTGGAATCGCGGAGCGTCGCGGTGAATCTGTGGTTTCCATCTTTCAGCCGCCCGAGCGCCTCGTGTCCCGAAATGAGGCCCGTCAATCTGCCGGCACCATATCGGGATTAAACGCTACTTCCCACAGGTGGCCATCCGGGTCCTGGAAGTAGCCCGCGTATCCACCATAGAAAGTTTTCTGAGCTGGCTTGGTTACCGTCGCGCCCGCGGTCGCTGCACGTTCCATCACTTCGTCGACCTCTTTTTTGTTCCGTACGTTGTGGGCAATAGTGAACTCTGTCGGGCTCTGCGCGCCTTTGGCGAGGCCGGAATCCCAGGCGATGTCAGCCCTCGGCCAAAGTGCAAGCTTGAGTCCCGGCTGAAGATCGAAGAACACGACAGCACCGTGCTCGAACTCGGTGCCGATTATTCCCTGGGTCGGAAATCCGAGCCCGTCACGATAGAAAGTGAGCGATCGCTGAAGGTTGTTCACGCCGAGGGTGAGCAGAGTTATGCGCGGTTTCATGCGCGAAATCTAGAACCGCCACTCCCTTATGAGAAATGCCCCGAACGAGCTGGTCGTCAGGACGTCCTGAACGCGCGATAGCGTTGGCTCCCTGAGGAGGTATCGCGTGTCGACGCCCGTCTCGAGGCGATACCCTTTCGTGCCGCCGAACCAGTGCACGAGCTGGAGGCCCGGCCGCACCAGTGCCGACGGATCAAGGGGCGACTTTACCTCGACAAAGGTGTGCACCTTGATGTACTTGCCGAACTCGAACTGTGTCGCGCGCAGGAAATTTCCGACGTCCGTCTGCACATCCGCCGGTGTGATAGTGAAGACGTCCGCGCCGAGGGATCGCGCTGCGCTTCCGGCGATCTGGTCGGCGACGACACCGAGTGCGACACCGGCAAGCTGACGGCTGGCAAGCGCCGCTCCAGCGCCGACGAGGTTCGTGCCGCCGCCGCCGTTCGTCAGACCCGAGCCTTCGAGCTGTACGAGTGACGTCGAAGATTGTCCGAATGCCAGATAGCTGAGGAGATCGCCCTGCGGAATCGGTGGCTGCGCGTCGCTGGTGAGCGAGATGTTCGGACTCTTGAGCGTCCCACCCACCAGGATCTGGATGTTTATCGCTTCTCGGTTGGGCTGTCTCACCTCGTACTCTCCTGTTGCCTGGAGAGTTGGGTTGAGCTCTGTGGAATTGATGAACGTCGCCGACCCACGCCTGATGTTGAATCTGCGTGTCATGAAAGTGTACTCGCCGCGGTCGCTCAGGATCACGCCGTCGAGCACGAACGTCTCCTTCGCGCGGTTCACGTGAACACCGAGGTCGCCGTCGCTGTAGATCTCGATGTTTGCCTCGCGGGAGCGCACGAAGACGTCGCGATCGATCCGGAGATTCACATCCATGAGCAGATTCGCGAGGAGCGGTGACTGCGACGGGAAGATCTCCTTGTCGGCCATTACAGCGGTATCGAGCACGTTGAACAACGCCGGATCTTCAGGACCGACGAGAGTCTTGTTCGTGGACGGCGGGATATAAATCACGCCTTGTCTCAATCGTAGATCGCCGGTGATGTGCGCGCCTTTGAACGGTCCGACCATCGCAAGGTTGGAGCTGACCACGAGCTGGCCTCGATCGTTGTTCAGCACCTGTGCGCCGCCCGTGACCAGCGTCACGTCAAAGCTTGGCGCAGTCAGCGACTTCACCCCAATGCCGCCCTTGAGGACGATGCGCCCTTTGTTGTTCGCGGAGATCGAGTCGATCACGATGGTGTCGCCGAGCATCCGGACGGACGCTTCGATCTGGTTGAGATCTATTCCGGCGGGGATCACGTGCAGCGATCCCTGGTGCATCGCGAATTGTCCCGACAGCTGCGGCTGGTTGAGGCTGCCACCAACCTTGAAAGATCCGCTCGCTTTGCCCTTCACGTTCGAGACATAGCCACTCAGCTGCGGGATCAGCTCCATTGGCAGACTGTCGGCGGTGATGTTGAGCGCGATCTGTCTGTTGGCCGGGAATCTCGATCCGGTGACTCCGGTCAGCGCGAGGTTGATTGGAACAGTTCCCTGCGCGACGAGGAACGGCGCTTCGCCGGGTCTCATTGCGGATGCATTACCTGACAGAGTCTGATCGGCGTACTGTACTTTGCCGTGGACCTCCGGCAGGCTGGTGCCGTTGTAAAGAAGATTGGTCCCGCCGAACGCGCCTGTGAACTGTGGATTGGCGAGAGTCCCGGTCGCGTGAATGTTGAACGACACCAGACCAGTCGCATTGAGACTGCTCTGTGTGAGCGCGGTGACGTCACCGATGTTCAGGTTGTCGACGGCGATATCGAGATTCGCGCTCCCCTGTTTCGGAACGAGTCCGTTCACGTAGATGCGTCCGTTGTTCTGCGGGTTGCGGAGCTCCAGGTTCTGGACGTCGATTCCTGCTTGCCCCCAGTGCAGCGTCGCAACCCGCGCGCTCGACCAAACGCTCGTGTCGAACTGGAGCTTGAGGTTGTTGAGCGTCAGGGCGTTCCGAATTTTATCGAGCGTGAATCCGGCGTCGGCCGAGTAGGTGCGCTGGTTGTCCTGGTTGACGACAATCTGCAGCGTGCCGTTCGGTTTTTTGTAAGTGAGCTTTGCTCCGACGCTGTCGAGGCTGAACCCCGCCGCGCTCACCGACCTCGCCTGTGCGCTCACGCTGACCATGGACTGCGGGGTGCGCGCGTTGACCCAGTCGTAGTCCGCCGTGAACGCCCCGACGCTGCTCCCGCGCGCGATCACATTGCTGCCCGACGCCGTTCCCTTGAGACTGAAGTTCTTGATGTTGCCCGTGGCAACGCCGTCAGCCCGCACGCTCCCGGACACGAGATTCTTCGGCAGGCCCTGCGGTGTATCGACTGCCGCGCGCGCGGGACTCACCCCCGAGATCACGTGCTCGAGCTGGAGCTCGCGCGCGGCTCTCGTTGAATCCGCCTTCGTCTTGCGAAGCCGACTCGCCAGCAGGCCCGGCCGCGGAGCGACGACGCCGGTGTCTTTTCCAATCAACCCGGCGAACTGCGAGAGCGAGTCGATCGCGACGTGATATGTAAGCGATCCGCTTCGCGCGGGTGTAAGCCCGAACGTCCCTTTCGCCTCGACGAGTCCTTCGGGCAGCGCGACTGCGAGAGTGTCGAAGCGTGCAGACCCATCGGCGACCGCGACTCTCACGTTCGCGCTATCTATAGAGACGGTGTCGACGCTCGAAGCCTTGACGTCCGCAACGAGCTGCGCCTGCATCGTCGCCGGATCGAATCCGCGACCGCGGGCTGATCCGACCGCGGTGAGATCCGTCGTCGGTGCCCGCGCAATGATCGTGTGAACGTTCAGGTTCCGCGTGTTGAAATCGAGATTGTAGCCGGTGACTTTACTCGCGAGATCCATCGTCCCGCGCAGATCGACATAGGCGCCATCGGCGAGCGTCATCTGCGAGTTGATCGCCAGATTGTTGATGGTTCCCTTGAGGCGCAGCGGTCCCGTCGCGTTACCCCGCAGTCCCACGCTCGGCATAAATCGACCGAGCATGACGAGCGAGAGCGGATGCATGCGTGCGTCCAGATCGATCCACGTAAGACCCGTCGGTCGAATTGAGAGACGTCCCGTCGCGCGGGACAACGCACCGCGGTCGACGTTAGTGACGTCACCCACCGCCGTCATGATGCTGGCGCTCGACCCATTGAGTATCGCGTTGCCGGTGAGAGTTCCGCCGAGGAAAAGCTTCGGCGATATCGCCTTCGCGAGCCCGGTTTGCAGAGGAAGCATGCGCGTGTGCAGGTCGCGGGCAGTGAAGACGCCGTTCACCAGCCCCAGAGTTCCGACCGCGGCTATGCGGCTCCGTCCCGAGCGTGGATCATCGATGGTGACGTCCGCATCCGTGCGCAACGCGTGCTGCCCGCCATTGAACGCCGCTCGCCCCGCCAGGGTCAAAGGCCGCGGAAACTTTATCGCCGGAAAAAGCTGGGTAAGGAGTCGCGTGTCGAGATTGGCGAAGCGGAGATTGGCGTCCCGATAATAGATGGTGTCGGTGACGGTGACCTCGATTTGCCCGGTGATGTGCGAGCGCTCGAGAGTGACGTCCATGTTCTTCGCGCTGTAGATGCTCTTCTTGCCGATCCAGTCCAGTCCGAAATCGAGGTGTCCCGATCCGTTCTCCGGCAGGCGCACCATCGCCCAGCGGATATCCCCTGGATCTAGTGGATCGCCGTGCAACCGTAGGTGAAGATTGTCGTTGGAGAAGTAATACTTGCCGTCGCCGTTGGCGCGCGTATGCGGAAACGCGACGCGGGCGCCAGTCCACCACAGCGAGTCACTCGTGAACTCGAATCGTCCCGTAAGTCCGCGCACGTCGGCGACCGGGGGGCGAAATGGAGCGGCGATCATCGTGAGCGCCGAGACATCCGTGAGATGGTATTTGTAGGTGGGATCCTCCAGACGAATCACCGGAAAGATTCCATTGATCTTGTGGAAGCTCGAGACCTTCTGGTAACCGCCAGGCGCCTTCTGCAGCACCAATCGGCCTTCTGGTCCGAACGCTGTGCGCACCGCGTCCTTCGTTTGAGCCGGCGTGAGATTGTCGCCCGGACTCCAAGGCGACCGGAGCGTCAAATCTCCGCTGATCACCGTCACGTTGTTGAAGCGGATCCACGTGCCCCAGCCTGGTTTCGTCGGCCCCGTGGGTTTGGTCGTGTCCTTCGGAAAGATGCGCTCGTAATTCCATTTGCCGCCCGGCGGCCTGTCGAGGACGATGATAGGGCGGACGAGCCTCACGTCGCTCAAATCGATCTTTTTTCCTATGAGCGTGCTCAGGCTGTAGCGCGCCCACATCTCACCGACATTTATGAACGGCCTGCGCGCACTGTCGGTAATCACGACATCGTGGAGAGTAAATCCGCGCAGCAAATTCCCGGTGACTTTGCCGATGTGCACGAGTCCGTGAGCGTTCCTTTGCGCCACTCCTTCGGCGTATCTCCGCACTCGCTCGCGGCCCCAATTGGTGTTTGTTATCACGAACACCGCGCCGACCAGCAGGACGATGACTACCAGGACCGAAACGAGAGCTCGAAACCACCACCTGCCCATTAGAACGCCTCGCCGATGGACAGGTGAATGACCATCCTGTTGAGGATGCCTCCACCGCTGAACGGAGCGTAGCTGCGGCGCTGCTTCAAAGTGACGAGCGTCCTCTGACCATTCACGATATTCTCGGTTACGACCGGCAGGAGCTGGCTGCCGCCGGGATTGATGCCTATATCGGCACGAATGGGGCCCACAGGCGACTTGTAGCGAACACCGAACCCGGGTGTTATCGCCGACGTGCTCTTTGGAAGGTCGGCGTTCGTCGATTGCCTGACGATGCCGGCATCGACGAATACCGCTCCGTATAGCTGCTGCCACACGGGGAACCGCGCCTCGATGCTCGCTTCAGCGACGAAGTTTCCGCCCAGGGGCCGCGGCTCGAAATCTCGATTGAGCATGTTCGGAGCGTTCGGATCGCAGGTCGTGACGTCGCTGCCCGACGTGCACGCGACGTTCAGACTGTCGTGCGCCTGCAGAACGCCGATCGGAACCGTCAGCACGCGCGGGCCGAGTTGATTCTCGCCGAACCCGCGCACAGAATGCGACCCGCCGGCGTAAAATCTTTTCCGCGGGTGAAGAATGCTGCCACCGAATGCGCTGATGCCAACCGCCTGCGTGGTGCTGCTTAGTGCGTTGACCCAGCCAACGCGGATGTGGCCGCCGAGCGCGCCGCGACTTCTGATCTTGAGGAATGCGGCACCGTCGACCGTCGCTCTGTTGTACCTGAAATCCGACGCCGTGAACGCCGAGGCATGCTCGGCGCTTCCGTTCACGCGGTAGCCGCTGTTGGGCGCGAACGGATCGTTTGTGCGATCGATCTGCATCGTGAGCGCAATGGGCGAGAGCTTCTGATTGCCACGCAGCGCATCGAGTGTGGGACGGTCGCAGACACCGTAGTTGATGCAGAAGTAGACGTCGCCCGCGTCGACTCTGCTGATCTCGAATTGATAGTTGAGACTCGCGGGCGCGCGCACCGTGAGATCACGGGTGAAGGCGATGCTCGTTCCATAGCCGCGATCCACGTAGATACCGGGTGCGCTGCGCCGGTGCGAGAAAACACTGAGCGCCAGCGCGTTGTGCGGAGAACCGAACCACGGTTGCTGTAGATCGATGCTGGCGTTGTACGTGGGCACAAAGTACCGCGCCAGATCGGCTGAGGGCGCTTCCGATGCGTTGTGGAAGATTCCGCGGCCGTTCAGCGATCCAGCAAAGAGATTGCCAACTGCACCCTGGATGTCGAGACGTCGTGCCCCGCCCAAGAAGTCGTAGTGCGTGAAGCGTCCCTCGACCTGGAAGAAGTCGATGGTATTGAAGCCGGCGCTTATCCGCGCCTCGCGTGGAGGCGCTTCCTGAACGGTGACGACGATGACCTTGGCGGAATCGGGCAGCGAGATGTCGATAGGTGGACGCGGCTCGATCGACGCGCGCCGGAAAAGATTCGACTCGTAGAGCGCGCGCTGGCTCCGCAGCATCTCCGAGCGCACGAAGAGGTCGCCGATGTTGAAGGTGAGCGATTTCCGAATGGTGCGATCGGCGACGCCCTTGTTGCCGTTGATGACGATGTCGAAGACAGTCGTCTTGTATTTGGGATTGAGCGTGAAGGTTACGACAGCAGTGCGAGCCACCGTGTCGACCACGATAGAGGTGTCGACCACAGCATCGGCGTAACCTTTGTCGAAAAGCCGCGCCTGCAGAAAGAAGCGCGAGGAATCGAGGCGGATCATGTTGAGCGGTCCGCCTTCGCCTAGCACTACCCGTTTATTGATTTCACGCTGCGAGAGAAGCGGCGACGGCTGCTGCACGTTGATGCGCGCGACGGTCGTTGGCGGGCCTTCCTTGATGAAGAACGTGACGCCGACCTGGTTGTGGCCCCTCGGCACCACCGCGGTGTCGACCTCGGCCTCGCGATATCCGCGCTTCCAGTAGAAGATGCGTACCCGCAGCACGTCGCGCTGGAGCTCATTGTGATCGAGATACTCCCTCGTGTAGAGGTATTTCGATTTGCTTATCCAGCAGAACGGAATGAGGATGAAGCTGTTGCAGTGGGAAGCAGTGGTGGAGATGTTCTGCTCGATGTCCGTCGCCTTCATCGCTTTCACGCCTTTGAGCGTGAGATTGACTACTTCTGGGTGTGAGGGCGCGGGTGGCGCCTGTGAAGAAAGCGGCGCGGCAAAGAGGACGAGGAGGGATGCGGGAAGCGGGAAGCGGGAAGCGCGAACGACGTGCGCTAAGAAAGAGCTCCCCCGAGCGCGTCCCGCGTCCCGCTTCCCGCTTAGCGCGTCCCGCCGCCCGCGTCCCGCATCCCGCTCATAGTCCCTCGAGCAGCGCGTCGTTGCTCGGCGTGCCGGCGATGCGCTTGATGAGCCATTCCATGGCGGAACTGGACGGCATCTGTTGTAGACCGCGCCTGAGGGTATAGACATGCTCTAACTGATCGGGACGGAAGAGCTTGTCTTCACGACGCGTGCCGCTGGTCGAGACGTCGATTGCTGGGAAAATACGTTTCTCAGATAGAGAGCGATCGAGCTTGATCTCGCAGTTGCCTGTGCCCTTGAACTCCTCGAAGATGACATCGTCCATTCGGGAGCCCGTCTCGACGAGCGCGGTGGCGATGATCGTGAGAGATCCGCCGCCGTGCTCCGGCGCGACCGATCGGGCGGAGCCGAAGAAGGCTTTGGGCCTGGCCATCGCGGAGGAATCGAGACCACCTGACAGGGTACGGCCGGTACCGCGCTCAACGGTGTTGTAAGCGCGTGCCATGCGTGTGATCGAGTCCAGCACGATGACGACATCCTTTCCGAGCTCCACTAGGCGGCGCGCACGTTCGAGCACCATCTCGGTGACATCGGT
>JBOHTC010000167.1:0-1251 GCA_050733495.1 Gemmatimonadaceae bacterium
GCTGGGCCACGAGGTGATCGTGGCCGATCCGGGGTTCGCTCCGATGTATGCGACGAGATCGAAGAAGGTGAAGACCGATAAGCGGGATGCTCGGACGTTGGCCGAGGCATGCAGGCTGGGAGCTTATCGATCTACGCATCGAGTCTCAGCGGAGCAACGACACGTGAGGAGTGCGCTCTTGGTGCGTGATGCCTTGGTGCGGACCAGGACGCGCTACGTAGCGTTGATAAAAGCCGCGGTGAGACGCGAAGGACTGAGGCTCTCGCAGGGTGAGGCAGAGCGGACGGCGCTTAAGGTTGGGGCGATCGAGCTGAGAGAAGAAGTGCTCCAGGAGCTCCGACCGATTCTCGAGCTTCTCTCGCCACTCAATCGAGAGATCGACTCCGCGGACAAGAGGATCGAGCACCTGGGCAGAAGCAACCCCGTGGTCGAGCATCTCATGACGGCTCCAGGAGTGGGGCCTGTGACGGCTCTGGCATTTGTCGCCTCCCTCGACGAAGTCGGTCGTTTCAGCAGTGCGCACCAAGTGGAGTCTTACCTGGGACTGGTCCCGAGCGAGTATAGCTCGGGTGAGCGGCAGCACCGTGGGCGGATAACCAAGCGGGGGAACGCTCGAATGAGATCTCTCCTCGTCGAGGCGGGGTGGAGAATTCTTCGTTCACGAAGGCCGGAGTGTGACGCGCTCAAGAGCTGGGCAATGCAGATCGCAGCGCGTCGCGGGAAACGGATCGCTGTAGTGGCACTCGCCCGGCGGCTCTCAGGGATTCTCTATGCGATGTGGCGAGATGGAAATAACTACCGCGCGCCGAACGTTAAGGTCGGGGCTCAGGTGGAGGGCCGAACCGCGGCGGCGTAATAGCGGTGAGAATTGAATCCGTCTTCGATGAAGGTGACCACAAAGGTGGAGCGCTGAGCGCGACGAAGCTGATGGCCGCTCTTGAGACCGAAGTTCAGTTTTGCGCCAGCCTCCCGATCGAATCCCAAAGTGCGCCGGCGGGACTATCTCGCCACCTGAGAGCGCGAACAGAAGCTTGAGCGGCACCTCGAGTCGGGGCGGGAAAACTGATTGGCAAAGAAGAGCGTCAAGCAGAGATTCTACTTGACGCGGGGCGCCGCTTCACAGAAGCTGCGAGCGACATAGCAGTCGATAGCTTCAATCTTTTCAGGGTATCGTTTGCTCTCTGAGCGATCAACCATTTCTTCCTTGGAGCGCGCGCTCGTCTGCTGCAACGTTCGTTAGGCAGAGGCGAC
>JBOHTC010000168.1:0-15480 GCA_050733495.1 Gemmatimonadaceae bacterium
ATCCATGACCGTAAAACGGAATCCCGAGGAGGAGCTTGTTGGGCGGGACGCCGGCGTCGAGAAATGCGCGCATCGTCACATGGATGTTGAGCTTCGGCGTCGGATCACCGTTCGCCGCGTAAAGAGGCGCGTTGAAGTTCGTGGTGCCTGGCGCTGAGTGATAGTCGTACGTCATGACGTTGATGAAGTCGAGCAGTGGTTCGATGCGCGCGATCTCGACGTTGGCGATTTCCTGCGGCCGCGCTGACGCCGCGACCGTCAGCTCGTAGTGCTTGCGATCGATCGATCCCTGCGCGTCGAGCTCGCGTCTCAGCTCCGCAAGAAGAAGTGTGAAATTCTCCTTGTCCGCCGGACGCTCGGCGTTGCCTGCCATTCCGCCGGCGACCGGAAACTCCCAGTCGATGTCGATCCCGTCGAAGAGTCCGGGATGTTGGCGGATGAAGACATCGATCGCAGACTCGGTGAACTTCCGGCGACTCGAATCAGTGAGCGCGATGTTCGAGAATCGCCCGGATCCGCCCCAGCCGCCGATCGACATCGACAGCTTGAGGCGCGGGTTCCGCGTCTTGAGTCGCGCGAGCTCTTCGAAGTTCGTGCCTGGATTGTCGACACCCGCAGTGCCGTCTTCTTCGACGTTGCCGAACGCGTAGAAGATGTGAGTGAGATCGCGCGCCGGGAGATCGGCGATGCGCGTTCCTTTCGACGACACGCCCCACGAGGCGAAATAGCCAACCACACGCGACGGTGGAGCGGTCTCGATTCCCGGCGGCGCGGGTTGCCGCGAGCTGCAGGCGAGACCGATGGTGACAATCGTCAGTACCGCGATCATTGAAGGCGCGCGCATAAACCTCTGTCTTGTTGGCTCTCGAATGTGGAGAGGAACCGGCTCAGAGGGAATACATTGGATTCGTTCGTTGCATCCTCCGTGGTCGGGCTACAATTTGAGGCTCCTCTACAAGGTGTGCATGCCCCGCATAAGCCGGCGAAGCTGTGGTCTTGTTGCGTGTGGATTGTTGCTGGGCGCGTCGACTGCCTGTCGGAAGAAACCCGCTTCCGTCGAGGACCTCTATACGGCTCGCATGCTCGGCCTCAGTTATCTCCAGCGAAACCAGCTTCCTGAGGCTGAAGGCGAGTTCAAGAAACTCACGAACCTTGCTCCTGACGACCCACTCGGCTATGCCGACCTGGGCCTCACCTACCTCCAGGCCGGGCGCTACGCAGACGCGGAGAAGCAACTGCAGCGCGCACGCGAGCTGGACCCGGGTAGCACCGAGATCGGTCTCGCGCTCGCGCGGCTCTATTCGCTCACCGCTCGACCGGCAGACGCACGAGCAATGCTGGAGAGGCTGCGTCGCGACACCACCGGCAACGCTCACGTCCTCTACGCGCTCGCCGAGCTGGACGCGCAGGCGCGAGACACCGCTTCCGCGAACAGGTACCAGGCGCGTCTCCGCGACGTGCTGGCGGTAGCGCCGGCGAACCTCGTCCCACGACTGGACCTGATCGACGTGTTCGTTCAGCGCGGTGAGGCCGACAGCGCAGTCCAGCAGCTCGAGGAAGTGAGAAGGATTCCGCCCGAGCTTCCGAAGGAAGCACGGGCTTATCTGGATAGTGCGATTCAGGTTCTACGCGCTGGAAAGCTCGCGCAGGCACTGACGACGCTCGAGCGCTTCAAGGCGCTGGTCGAGGTCACGGCGCCGTATCAGGCGTCGCTCGAAGATGTGAAGTGGACCGACGGTCCGATTCCAGGACGAGCGATTCTCACCTTCGCGCCCAAGTCGTTCATTACTCTGCGCGGAGTGCGTGAGCGCGCGACAGTTGATCTGGCAAAGTTTACGGACGCGACGAGCGACGCGGGGCTCGGAGGCGCGGAGGGCGGGACACCAGCGAGTTCTTCGACTTCCTCGGCTCCTTCGGCTCAGTCGACTCCTTCGGCTCAGTCGAGCGCTGCGACTGCGCTCGCCACTGGAGACATCGACGGGGACGGAACCGATGATCTGTTCGCCTCGACGTGGTCACCCGCTCTCCAGAAATCGGTCGTACACGTCTATCGCATTCAAGCCGGCTTCGCGCGAGAGGCGACTGACCGATCGGGAATCTCGCTTCCCGGCGGCGCAACCTTCGCCACCTTCGCGGATTACGACAACGATGGCTGGCTGGATCTCTTCGCCATTGGTGGCGACGGCCGCGGTCACCTTTTTCGCAACAAGGGCGACGGCACTTTCGTCGACGTGAGCGCCAAGTCAGGAATCGGCGATGTAAAAGGCGCGCGCAAGGCGATCTTCGCTGATCTCGATCACGACGGCGACCTCGATCTTCTTCTCATCGGCAGCGGCCAGCGCACACTCTACCGCAACAATCTCGACGGCACTTTTACCAATGTGACGGCGGCCTACGGGCTCGCAGGAAGCAGTGACGCACGTGACGCGGTCTTTGCAGACTTCGATGGTGATGGCAGGACGGACATCTTCATCACCAACGCGCAGAGCGGTGGGTCCCTCTTTCACAACGGAGGAGCACAACGATTCGCCGACGTGACGGCCTCGAGCGGTATCACGGGCTCGAGCTCCGGAGCGGCGGCCGTTGGCGACTACAACAATGACGGCTACCTCGATCTCTTCGTAGCCGGCACGAATGGCAGCGGCTCGGCACTCTGGCTCAACAAAGGCGACGGCACCTTCACGCGGGATGGTCGGTCGAGTGCGACGCTGAATGCACTCGGATCCGTGTCGGCCGCGGCTGCAACTCTTCTCGACTACGACAACGACGGCTGGCTCGATTTGCTGGTTACAGGGACACCCGCCGCAACAGGTAAGACATCACGCGGCGTTTTCCTTTTCCGCAATGACGGCACCGGAAAATTCATCGATCGCTCGAGCGTCATTCCCGATCTTGTTCGAGCGAGCGGGGCGGGCGTGATTGCCGTTTCCGACGTCGATGAGGATGGTGATGAAGATGTCTTCATCACCGACACCAACGGCGCGCCGCGCCTGCTTCGCAACGAAGCGGGCAACAGCAATCTCGCGGTGAACATCGAGCTCAAAGGACTCCGCAACGGCAGCGGCAAGAACAACGCTTTTGGAATCGGTTCCAGAGTGGAGCTCAGATCCGGTGAGATCTATCAGACACGTGTCGCGACCGGTCGAGTGACGCACTTCGGGCTGGGTTCCCATCTCAAAGCTGATGTAGTTCGGATCGAGTGGCCGAACGGCGTTCCGCAGACCATCTACTTCCCTGGATCGGATCAGGACGTCGTCGAGCGCGAAATGCTCAAGGGCTCGTGCGCGCTCGCGTACACCTGGGATGGCAAGCGCTTCCGATTCGTGACCGATGCGATGTGGCGCAGCGCGCTCGGCATGCCGATGGGACTCATGGGCGGCACGAGCGCATTCGCGCCCGCTGGCGCGTCGCAGGAATATCTTCGCATTCCCGGTGAGGCGCTCGCACCGCGCGACGGCCGTTACGTCCTTCAGCTCACCGAGGAGCTTTGGGAAACAGCGTACGCCGACCAAGTGAAGCTCGTCGCTGTCGACCACCCTGATTCCGTCGACGTTTTCGTCGACGAACGGTTCGTTCCTCCGGGACCGGTCAAGCTACGTCTCTTCCAGGTCGCAACACGTTACCCGGTCCGCTCCGCAGTCGATGGACGAGGCAATGACCTCTTGCCCGCGCTCCGCGAGAGCGACGATGTCTATGTCTCCAATTTCACGCCGACTCGATACCAGGGCGTCGTCGAGCCCCACGATCTCATTCTCGATCTAGGCGAGTCTGCCGGGCAGCCCGGCACATTCCTCTTCCTGCGCGGCTGGATCTATCCGACGGACGCGAGCATCAACGTCGCTCTCTCCCAGCAGTCTTCGATCAAAGTTGCCTCGCCGTCGCTCGAGGTGCGGGATGCGAAGGGCGCGTGGCATACCGCGATCGCCAACATCGGCTTCCCGTCGGGGAAAGACAAGACCGTGGTCATCGATCTCGCGGGAAAATTTCCGAGCGCGGATCATCACGTGCGCATTCGCACCAACATGCAGATCTACTGGGACCAGGCGTTCGTCTCGCGTGCACTCGACAACAGCGCCGTCAAAACCACCACGCTCGCGCCCGTCTCTGCCGACCTCCATTTCCGCGGTTTCTCGCGGATGTATCGGAAGGGCGGCCGTTATGGACCATACTGGTTCGCTTACGACGACGTGACGAAGGAATCGCCGTGGCGGCCAATCGAGGGCGCCTTCACCCGCTTCGGGGACGTGCTCCCGCTGCTCGGGCAGCCCGACGACATGTACGTCATCATGGGCCCGGGAGACGAGGCCACGATACAGTTCGACGCCAGGTCAGCTCGCGCGCTGCCGGCCGGATGGAAGCGCGATTTCCTGCTCTACACCGACGGCTGGATCAAGGACTCTGATCTCAATACGGCCTTCGGGACAACGGTGGACCCGCTTCCCTTCCATGCCGCGCGCGCTTATCCGTACTCACCGCGCAATGCATACCCAACCGATGCACGGCACCAGCGCTACCTTCAGGAGTACGACACCCGCGTGGTGAAACACAGAAGGTCGGCGCCGTGATATTCGTCGTTACAAGAGTGATAGCGTTGACGATGATTCTGTTCATCTGCTTCGCCATCGCCGCACCGGCCGCTGGCATCGGCAATTCTCAAACATCCACGCCCGCAAGCTCGGCGACGCTACTTCTCCTGGTGGTGTGCCTCCTGGAGACATTGGTCCTGACTTATATCATTCTTCGTTCGCGTTGGTCGGGCTTGCGACTGGCGGCAACGGTGTTTTTCGTCTTCTACGGCGTGGCGACGTTCATGCCGCAGATCGAATCGGCTGTGTTCCTTACTCATCTCCCTCCGGGAATGGTCCCACGCCTGTTCCTGTTCGGTGCTCTTACCGCCGCTCCGTTTTCGGTTCTGGCGGTTCTCATCCTGGGAAAAACAAAAGCGCAGCCCATTGGTACCCAAAGCGATTTGGCGCCGGCGATGCCCGCTAGCGAATGGGCATGGAAACTTTCTGTCGTCGCTGTCGCCTATGTGATTCTCTATTTCACATTCGGATATTTTGTCGCCTGGCGAAACCCGGCTGTGCGCGAGTATTACGGTGGTATCGATCCTGGCAGTTTCTTCGCTCAGATGAAAGCAGTCATCCATAGTACGCCCTGGCTCGTTCCGCTACAGGTCGTGCGGGCATTGTGCTGGCTTCTGTTGGCGTTGCCCGTAATTCAGATGATGAAAGGTGAGTGGCCCGAAACAGTGTTGGCGATCGGATTGCTATTTGCCGTGGTGATGAACGCGCAACTTTTGCTTCCCAACCCATACATGCCCGAGCCAGTGCGAATGGCGCACCTGGCAGAGACGGCTTCATCCAACTTTATCTTTGGAGCGCTGATCGGTTGGCTGTTCGCGAAGCGGCAGGCACACGCCCACGTCGCGTTCGTTCCATCGGCCGGCTAAGGGGTATACTCCACTCGTGCCCAATCGACCACGCCCGGCACTTCGACGCGCCATCATCGCAGTTCCGTTTCTGGCGGCGATTCTCCTCGCCATGCGGCTGGATCGGCCGAGTCGTGCCTCGACTGACGCCGCACACCCGGGATTCGTGTTGCGTGACGAGACCGCCGCTGCCGGAATTCATTTCGTGCACCACCGGCCCACATTCGATCCAAAAATCGCCGGGATAGAGCCGCATGTCGCAGCCGTCGGAGCTTCGGTTTCCGTCACCGATTTCGACGGGGACGGAAAGCCGGACCTGTACTTCACGAACAGTCGCTTCGGTGAGCCCAACGCTCTCTACCGAAATCGCGGCGATGGCACTTTCGAGGATGTCGCCGCCAGCGCAGGTCTCGCCGCTCTCAATCGTCCCGGTGACGGTGTCTCGATGGGTGCGGTTTGGGGCGACTTCGACAACGATGGACGAGAGGATGTCCTGGTTTATCGATACGGGTACCTCGCACTGTTCAGAAATGTCGATGGCAGACATTTCGAGGACGTCACCGAGAGCGCCGGACTCCATCAATGGATGAACAGCAACGGTGCGATCTGGCTCGATTACGATCGCGACGGATTGCTCGATCTTTACGTCACCGCATACTTTCGAAACGACATTGATCTGTGGCACCTCACGACGACCGAGATCATGCACAACAGCTTCGAGTTCGCGACCAACGGTGGAAAGAATCGCCTTTTCCGCAACCTCGGCGCGGGCAAATTCCAGGACGTGACCGACAAGCTCGGCGTCGGCAGCACGCGCTGGACACTTGCGGCGGCTTCAGCGGATTTCAACGGCGACGGCTGGCCGGATATTTATCTGGCCAATGACTACGGCCCCGAGGAGCTCTATCTCAACGATCATGGGCGCCGATTCGTGCTCACCACCGCCGGCCTCGAGAGCGAGTCGAAGAGCGGAATGGCGGTCGCCCTCGGCGACGCGTTCAATCGCGGCCGGCTCGATGCGTTCGTCACCAATATCTCCGAGCGCGGCTACCTGTTTCAGAACAACAATCTGCGCTTGAACGAGATGCCTGAGTCGAAGCGATTCAGGAACGTGGCCGAGGGAGCGATCGCGGACGCCGGATGGGCTTGGGGGGCGCAATTCGGCGATCTCAACAACGACGGCGCCAACGAATTGTTCGTCGCGAACGGATTCATCTCCGCCGACCGCCAGAAAAGTTATTGGTACGCCATGTCCAAGATTGCTGGCGCCAACGGAAGATTCTTCGAGGACGCCGCAACGTGGCCGGCCTTCGGAAACGCGAGTCTCTCTGGATACGAGCCCTCGCGCGTCTACTTGAATCGCGGCGTGGCGGGCTGGCTCGACGTGGCGAAGAAAGTCGGAGTGACGGATTTGTACGATGGACGCGCGGTCGCGCTCGCCGATCTCGAGAATCGTGGTTCGGTGGATGTAATTGTCGCCAACCAGAACCAGCCGGCGCTTTTGTATCGAGACTATCCCGACAGCTCCAATCACTGGATCGAGCTCAAACTCGTTGGCACGCGCAGCAATCGCAGCGCGATCGGCGCCGAGGCGGTGCTGGAGTCGGGCGATCTCACGCAACGGCGGGTCGTGGACGGCGGATCTGGTTTCGCAAGTCAGAACGACAGGCGGCTCCACTTCGGTCTCGGCGCGCGCGAGTGGGTGGACCGCATCGTAATCCACTGGCCGTCTGGTACGCAGCAAGTCCTTCAGCGTCCAGCGATCGATCGGATCGTAAGCGTCACCGAGCCCGAACGCTGACGATGATCGATCCGATGCCTGCAGAATGAGCGATGCAACGCGCACGACCCGACCTGCCGCCGCGGCCGAAGGACCATCGAACAATAAGCCGCTCGACGCAATCGACCCCGCCATGCGTGATACTCCTTCTCCAGCCGCCGATCGTAATCCACTAAGGCGAGTGTGGCACCGCGGAAGCACCGTCGACCCGCGCTATCTGATCGCGTTCCTCATCACGCTCGTACTCGTAGCGGCGCAGGTCCGCTACAACATGGTGGGCGGCTACGATCGGCTCGTGCTGACACTTCTCGTATGCACGACGACCGAGACGTTGTTGTCGTGGTTCGATCGCGGGAAGGTGGTCAACCTCCTCAGCGCCTACATCAGCGGGATCAGTCTGACCTTGCTGATAAAACCACAGGGTGGCGCGCTTTGGCCATTCGTGCTCGGCGGCTTTCTCGCGATCTCATCGAAGTACGTGCTGAGATATCGCGGCAATCATCTCTGGAACCCGACGAATTTCGCGATCTGCGCTTTGCTGCTGGCCGCGCCGGACAGGGTCTCAGTGCTCAGTCACCAGTTCGGCAACGATCTGACGACGAATCTGGTGATCTGGATTTTCGGGCTCATCATCGCGGCACGCGTTGGTGTGCTGCACATCACGCTGACCTACGTCGCGAGCTTTCTTCTGCTGAACACCGCGCGAGCGACCGCGCTCGGGATGCCGGTGCTGCCGGAGATCGCGCCGATCACCGGGCCGATGTACCAGCTCTTCGTCTTCTTCATGATCACCGATCCGCGCACGGTTGTGCGCGGACGGAGGCATCAGATGATCATCGCGGCCTTGATTGCATTCGCGGAGACACTGATCCGCTTCGCGGCCGATCGTGGAGTGATGATGCCGATCGCGTTCAGCGCTGCACCGGCGTTCATGGCGCTCACGCTCGTCGGGCCGATCGCAAAGTGGCTGGACCTTCGGAAATCGCCCAGGACTGGAACTTCGAGAGGAGCGCTAGCCCCGCTGGCTGCGCCCAACCGCGCTCGTTAGGCTGCGGCCGCGATCGGGGCGTGGTGCCGCGCGCACGTGCACATCGGACGCGCGGTCTCTTTTGCGGGCGGGTAAAGGTGGTAGTACATACCAACCACCATTGGGATGAACACCACCGCGTTATAAAACAGATGCAGCTCGATGCGCGGGAACCAGATCTGTCCGACGCTGGTCGGAACCGTCCCGCCGAACCAGTAGTGGTGGGTTTGCGCCTGATAGAAGAGGATGAAGTGCTCGAAGTGGTGCCAGAACTGGATCCAGAACGCGACCATCCACCATTTGTACGATACGCCGGTAAATCCTTTGCGCAGCACCCACAACCCGATGAGCATGACGAGAGCGAACCCATAGTGCAGCGTCTCGGTCCTCATCAGCCAGGGATAGTACATGCCGAGGAGACCCATCGACTGTGCGCGCGACCAATGCAGGCCCCAGAACTGGTAGGCCTGGATGATGTGCTCTGCCCAGTGGAATAGCACAATTGCCATGAAGCCGAGCAGCGCACCTTTGTGCCAGGTGGAATTGAGCTTCTCGGAGAAGCCAGCCGTCGATAGGCCGGTTATGGGCCGAATGTCAGCGGCAGAGACCGCCATGTAGTTCTCCTGGTGCGATACAGAGTGGAGTCTGGGCCACGATACGCTGTGGGCGCAAAACCGTCAAGCTTGAACTGTCAAAAGTCGTACGTCAGCATTCCGTAGGGGTAAGTGTAGGGTTTGCCCCGTGTCGTATTCTTGAGAAACGTACCTGGGATGAATCTGCCGACGCCGGCCGACAGGCCGAGCCCCTGCCGAAGCTTTGCGGAAGTGATGACATCGACTTCCTGCCCTACATAGGTGCCAGCAACGCCACTTGCGGATCGCGCCAGCACCGCACTTCCGCCTGTATACAGGGCATCGTTCGCCCAGCTCGAGTCGGCCGGCGACTAGCATTTGCGGATCTTTGTCAGCGCCTACCTGGAGATACGCTTGCCTCAAGTCAGCGTGATCACGAAACGGCGGCCCGATCGGGGATTTGTTTTTCCACGGGCCGCGCGCATCGATGCCTTCAACGAATAGCGACGTCGACCGAGTGGGTTGAACGCGCGCGTGCAGGAGGACTCGCGTTAAAACGTAGTGATCCGTGTTATCCGGGTTGAAACCACCGCCGGAGTAGGCCTCGACGCGCGCACGAACCTGTCCGCCGACGTAGGTTGCGCAAGAATAAAGTCTCTAGAGCTCCGTTTCACCCCGACAGGAGCGGTGCGATTGCAGAATTGCGGCAAGGCTGCTGTGGATCAATCCATCCTTTCGGCGAACTCGGGCCGCGCCGAGGTTCCACGAAGCGCCGGAATCCTTTCGAGCATCTCCTCGCGACTCATTCCCATCAGCTGGTGTCTGTCGATGAGCGCGTCGAAGTCCACGGGGTAGAGATTCCCGCGCCTGTGATCTGCGAGGCCTGCGATGTTCCGCGGAGCGATTGACTGCGCCATCCACTCCTGAAATTCTGCGCGCCGCTCAGCGGTTCCAGTCGTTCCATTTGATTGGGTGATCGCGCGCAGTCGCCGCAAGCTCTCGCCAGCAAGCGGTTCCAGTACCGAATCACCGACGCCCAGGAATCCATCCCACGCCGCCCCATCGCTCGGCCGCAGCCTCTGCTTCGCCTCGGCAAACGATACCGTTGCGAAATAGAGCATCGCTTGCGCGGCGAATAAATCGAAATGTGCCATCGACTCGTACGCCCCCGCCACGACGAGATCGATCTGATCCGCCTCCTTGCTCAGCACGGCGTCGTAGCGAGAAAGCGTCTCACCGTCCGGAACGCGGGGTCCATTCGCGGCGGCCTCCAAGGCGAGCGCCAATCTCTCTACCGCACGAAGGCTCCACGCAATCCCGGTCGAGAAGAGCGGGTCCACAAACGCATAAGCGTGCGGCATCAGCGCCCAGCGATCGCCGGCGGCGCGGGTGAGTCGATGCTGGATTTGCGGGCGAAAGGTGATCGGCATGAGTGGTTTTGCGTCCCCGAACGCTGAGGCCAACGTCGGATAGCGATCGAGCAATGCGCGCCAGATGGAATCCGCATTTACGCCGTCGCTCGCGCTCATCGCTGGCCTCCCACGGGCTTTCATAGCCGCACACCCACGAGGCGTCAGCAGAAATCCCGCGCTCGTCACACCATCATCGAACCGAAGCGAATACATCCATCCTTCGTCGATCAGGTGATGCACGGCCGCCCAATCGTCGGAGTACGGACCGTCAGGAAGTCCGGGGACGACGTCTCCCATCAACTTCACGCCGTCGAAGTGACTGAAGACGATCGCCGAGCGTGTCTGAGTGCGCTCGAGGCCGGAAGGAATGGTGAGCTGGCGCGCGAGAAATCCGCCCGGCCCTGAAGCGTCGATGACGAAACCCGTTTCGAGCTCGAAAGCGACGCCGCTTCGCTCGCCTGCGAGACGTACCGAGCTCGGTCCAAGCTCGGCGTGGGTTAGCTCCGTGTGGTCCCGGTAGTCTACGCCTTCGTCGATTGCCTGCCAGACGAAATGCTGATCGACATCGGCGCGCAGCCAGTGAGAATCAGAGAGGGCGTCTTCTGGACTCGCCGCGACGAGGAGCCGCTCTGAGTCGGTGCCCTGATTCGCGAACGACTCGCCGGCATGATGCCGGTAAAATGTGAACCCGCGCTTCAGTCCGCGCCGAACTTCCGGATAATGGGCCAGCCAGCGCCCGTGAGCGGCCAGGTGATAACAGTCCTCGAGTCCGTATCGAACCCCGAGTCGCTCGAGAGAGAGATTGGCGAGAGGAGTCGAAGACTCACCTATCGCGAACCTCGGATGGGAGCCGCGCTCGAGCAGCACGACATCGTATCCGAGCACAGCGAGAACGCGGGCCATGAGCGAACCGGCAAATCCACTCCCTATGACGGCAACCTCGCACGACGCCATCATCTGCGCCCGCACTTTCCGCAGGATACATCTTCCTCAGAGCGCCCACTGAGATTCAAACACCGCAGGCGGTCGATTCGATCCGTTTTGCATCGATCACATCCGGCCAGGCGCACCGCGTCCCAAAGATCTGCAGTGACGACGCACTCGGGGAACGCCAGACAGCGCTCCAGAGTTTCTTCGAGTTGCGCGAGACTTGGCGGCGTGAAAAGACCGAGTTCGAGGAGCCGCTCCATCTCTCCGTTTCCGCCGCGAATGGGAATGATGGACACAACCGAAGCCCCGCGATCAACCCCATACTCGACAGACCGCACCGTCCATTCGACGGACTCGGACGGGTCGATGTAGGGTGCGCCGAGCAATACGAAGACGCGCAAATCGATATCGTTCTCCCCGAGAAAACGCGCGGCCTGATCGAAGCGAGCGAGATCGAGTCGCTTGTTCAGATGGGCGGACGCGACTGGATGAATCGTCTCGAGTCCCATAGCGACTTCCAGCCGACCGCCAAACCTTCTGGCAAAGTCGAGCGTCCTCGGACCAACCGTGCTCGCGTGCGACTCGACCGTGAGACCGGGGAATTTTTTCGCCAGCTCGGAGATTTCCACCAGGTCCTGATCGGGAACTGCGTGCCGATCGAAGAAATTGCTCGCGTTGTAAAGCTTGAGACGCTCGGGCGAATCGCCACCGAGCTCGCGAAGCACTTTTTCTAGTTGCAACGTCAGCGCGCCCGGCGGGGTGGGACCGTCGATCGTCCACTGCCACAAATCGCAGAACGCACAAGTGAACGGACACTCGGCGCCAGCGAGAAACACAGTGAGAGTTCGCTCTATTCTGCCGTCGGGTCGTCGCTCGTTCTCGAGCAGCGAGCCGTGCGCTCGATAGGGATCGACGCGTGATTTCTGTGGACGAAGACTACGGATCCGCCGATCGGCGGCCGATAGGCTCACGCGATTTGGGCGTGCAGCGACTCGAAATGGCGCCGGTAACGGGTCTCGTCGCGTGGAAAGAGCGTCGGAACGCGCGACGCCGAAACAGATCCGTGCTGAAAACGGCGTTTCGGGAAAACGGGCATGTCGATTCTAAGCACGGATTTGAGCCCACGCGAGACGACCTCTCCCTTGAGCGAGTACAATCGTTCGTGCGATCCCTGCGTCAACGCAGCGAACGGAATCGCCTCGGCCACCGCGATCACCGAGGGACGAGCGTATGGACTGAAGCCAACGAACCCGTATTCACGCGCACAGGCGTACGCCCGGACGCAGCCGCGACTGTAACCACCCGAGTAGGTGAGAGAGTGCTTGATCGATTCGACTCCCCAGCCTTCCTGGTAGAGCATTCGATTGTTGACGACGCTCCGAATGGTGAGCTCGGTGTTCTCTTCGATTGGATAGTCCTTGAGATTTTCGTCGCCGCCATCGCCGTCGACAAGAAGGCGCCACTCTGGATATCGCTCGCGAATTCCCGAGAGCAGCGCAAGGTTCACGGCCGCGCATTCGACATCCAGAGATTTGTAATCCTCGATCACGGCAACAGCCCGGAGAGGATCGAGCGCCGAGGAGGGAATATCGATGACTTCCCCGAACATCTCGAGATTCGTGCGTCTCAGAAAATCGCGCGCCTGACGCGCATCGTCGCCTTCCCCGTCTATGGAAAGAGTGAAAGCCTTGAGGCGGGCGGGCGATTGTCCCTCGTTGAGCAGAAGCTTGTACAGGCAGAGGAAGATCGCTCCGCTATCGATGCCGCCCGAAAACGGGACTCCGATCGGCTGCGCGCGGTCCTGAGCGCTGAGCCATCGGCGAAGCTCCGCATAGAGAGCTTCGACGTAGTGACGACCAATTACGTCGAGGTCACCAGGCAACGTGCCGCGCGGCGGATCGAAAAAGCGATCGTGCACGGGGTTGGGGTCCGGGCATCCGACAAGACGCAGCGTCGTGATATGGTGAGCCGGAACCATTCGCGTATAACTGGGGTGGAACTGATCCGACCATCCATGGCGCGCAAGCTCGCGGGCGATCTCATCAATGCGATCGGCGACGATGAGGACTGGACCATCAACAGACTTGGCGAGAAAATATCGCATTGGCCGGTCGAGGCTCCGCGCCAACAGGACCCGCTCGCCGTCCTGGCCGACGAGGGCAAAAGAGCCGGCAATGCGAAGAACTCCGTCGATGTCACTAGCGAGCAACCGTCGCCGCGCTTCAGATTCGTCGATTCCCCAAAGGCGTTGGGATTCGCCGGGGATGAGGTTCACGACCCGCGAGATTGCCCGATGCTGATTCATCCGAAGAAAATACTTCCCGTGCGGCAGCAGTGCCATTGAGTCCAAATTTGCGCCGGCGATGGCTGTGAGTCGAACCTCACAGATCATTGCCGCGGCGCTAGACGCCCGTCACGGCATGCTGTGCATCGCGCTAATCGGTTTGGCCGCCTGCTTTGGCGATCGCAAGGGGCAGCGCGTGTTCAAGCTTCTCGATCCCAACGAGACCGGCGTCACGTTCGCGAATACAATCACGACGAACGACTCTCTCAACGTCCTGACCGATGCTTACGTCTACAACGGCGCTGGCGTGGGAGTAGGCGATATCGACAACGATGGATGGCCGGACATCTTCTTCGCCGGCAACATGGTCACGAGTCGTCTCTATCTCAACAAGGGACAGATGCGGTTCGAGGACATCACAGCCAAGGCCGGCGTCACGACCAGTCGTTGGGCCACAGGCGTCGCGATGGTCGACATCAACAACGACGGGTACCTCGACATCTACGTCTCCGTCTCAGGTCCGCCATGGTCTAAGGCAGCAGATCGCGCCAACCTGCTCTTCGTCAACAATGGAAACCGCACCTTCACCGAGCAGGCGGCGAAATACGGCATCGCCGATTCCGGATTCACGACGCAAGCCGCGTTTCTCGACTACGACGGCGATGGATGCCTCGATCTCTTTCTGCTCAACAATTCTCCGAGTGATTTTACACGCGGCGGCGTTGCCGGCTCGCCGATGGGAGCTCCCGGAAAAACGCCGGGGAGTTACAACCAGCTATACAAGAACGACTGTCATGGAAAGTTCACCAACGTTTCGGCGCAGGCGGGAATCGTACAGGATGCCGGCTACGGCCTTGGCGTCGCAGTCGCGGATCTGAACAACGACGGCTGGCCGGACATCTACGTCTCCAATGACATCGCGCCCAACGACGTCCTGTACATCAACAACGGAAACGGGACATTCACCAACAAGCGCAGCTGGCTCAAGCACACCAGCTTCGCCGGTATGGGCGTCGACATCGCCGACTTCAACGACGACGGATGGCCCGACATCCTGCAGGTCGACATGCTGCCGCGTGCGTTGAGCGAGCGGAAGCGAATGAGCGGGTTTGCTACGTACGGCAGTCTGCTCGAAGCGCGGTCGAGAGGATTTCGGGACGATTTCACGTCGAACGCGCTGCAATTGAGCAACGGTGTCACGAAGGATGGCGACGTGATCTTCAGCGACGTTGCGCACATCGCCGGAGTGGCCGCGACTGACTGGAGCTGGAGTCCGCTTTTCGCCGACTTCGACAACGACGGACGCAAAGACATCTTCATCAGCAACGGTTATCCCAAGGCGGTAATCGACTACGACTACCAGACGGCAATGTCCTCCGTCCATCGCGGACAGGACTCCGCGGCTTACCGCAAAGCTCGCCGCGACATTCTCGATAAGCTCTATCCGTACGACTCGTCGAATTTCTTCTTTCGCAACACTGGCGACCTGACTTTCGCGGACGAGACGAAGGCTTGGGGTGCCGAGCGTCCGAGCTTCTCGTACGGGGCCGCATACGCCGATCTGGACAATGACGGCAGGCTCGATCTTGTGGTGAACAACATCGATGCGCCGGCGTTCATCTATGAGAACGTCGCGCCCCAGGACGATGCCCACCATTATCTCGACGTGCGTTTGGTGGGAGAATCCCCACGGCAGCTCACCGGTGGAATTGGCGCGAGTCTCACCATCACCGTCCACGGACGGAAGCAACACGTCTACTATTCTCCCTACCGTGGCTACATGTCCACCATGGAGGATCGCGCGCACTTTGGGCTTGGGAGCGCGACACGCGTCGACAGCCTCGAGGTGCACTGGCCCGATGGACGGTACCAGGTCCTTAGAAACATCGCTGCCGATCGGTTCGTTGTGATTAAACAAGTTGATGCGGGAGCGGGAAGCGGGAAGCGGGACGCAGGACGCAATGACGTGATATCACCAGCCGTCCCAGCTCGCAGCTCCCGCTTCCCGCTTCCCGCCTCCCGCTTCCCGCAATTCCAGCCGCTC